>JALSHM010000372.1 GCA_026982235.1 Robiginitomaculum sp.
CAAAGCCGCCTTCCCGGCGCGCCCGATTGTTTATAGTGTTCCGTCTGGCAATCTCGGCAATCTAACGGGTGGCCTCATTGCGCGTAAAATGGGGGCGCCGATTGACAAATTTGTCGTTGGCAATAATGCGAATTGCCCGTTTGTAGATTACTTGGAAAGCGGAGAATACACGCCGCGCCCATCCGTACCGACGCTATCCAATGCTATGGATATTGGCAGGCCTAACAATTTTCCGCGTATTCTTAGCCTTTTTAACGGGGATTATAACCGCATTACCGAAGTTTGCAGTGGCTATGCCTACACGGACGAACAGACCGAGCGTCATTTACGTCGCACCTATGCCCATGAGAAATATTTGATGTGTCCGCATACGACGGTTGGCCATATGGCTATGCAAGATTTTGCCGCAAAGTCCCATAAAGCGTACACAAAAATTACTGTCTCAACCGCGCATCCGGCTAAATTCCAAGACGAAGTTGAACTCATTGTCCGCGAAGACATTCCCCTGCCCGCCGCCCTACAAGCGTCTATAGATGGGCCGTCTCACAAGCATATTATGCCGCCGTCCTTGTTGGATCTGGATGCTTATATCCGGGAAACTGGCTCGTGCGGCTAACACAAGCCGAATTTGATGAAAAACGCACCCAAGGCACGCTACGCTTGGCGCTTATAGGCATGTCAAATATCGGTAAAAGTTACACCGCTCAGCGTCTCGTAAGGGCAGAAGGGTTTACGTGTTATGATGTGGATGCGGCAATACAGGCGGAAATGGGTAATCCCAATATGCAGGAAATGGCAAAATGGATGGGGCACCCTTACACGGACGGCTATGCCAAAAAGGCGGCAAAATACCTTGCCCTTGAAGCCGAGCTTTCCTTGAAAGCCAATACCCAAATTGGCAATCTGATATTAGATACGACGGGCAGTGTTGTTCATATCCCAGACACGGCCAAGCAAAAGCTGAAAGATAATTTCCTAATCGTCTACATCAAAGCCAGCCCTGCCGACATAGATATACTCACGCAGAGATATTTTAAATATCCCAAACCAACAATTTGGGGCGACAGTTTCCAGAAAATTTCCGGAAAATCCAACCGCGCATCACTCTTGACCTGTTATCCGCATTTATTAAAACACCGGGCAAAATTATACGAAAATATGGCAGATATTTCCGTGCAGGCCAGCGTCTTAACCAACCAGGATTTAAAAGATGCAGACATTCTACCTCTATTACAATCCTGTACAGATAAGGATTAACCCTAAACTACCAAAGCAGTAGCAAGTCCTGTCATTTTTTTGAGATTGCTTGAACCCACACTTGAACAGTTAGCCTGTTCAGCGTATGAAACAGATAAATTAGGAGTTCATTATGTTTGCAAGTCCGGTACAGTTAATTATTGTTGGCATTCTTGTGCTTGTGCTATTCGGCGGGCGCGGGAAAATTTCGGCTATTATGGGTGATGTCGCGAAAGGTATTACCAGCTTCAAAAAAGGCCTGAAAGACGACCCGGATGCTAAGGACGATGCCAAGGCGGAAGAAGCCATAGATATAACTCCGCCCAAAGATAAAAAATCTAAGGCCAAAGAATAATATACCCCCTGCACACCGCCAGAGGTAACACATCATGATCCCGCAGTTAGGTTTCGCAGAAATGCTAATTATCGCCGTCTTGGCGCTAGTCGTAGTTGGGCCCAAAGACCTGCCAAAAATGATGCGCACAGCCGGACGATTCATGGCCAAGGTCAAAGCCATGGGCAATGAGTTCAAGGACGCCTTCAACCAAATTGGTGCAGACGAAGAACTAGCCAATTTGCGCAAGGAAATCGACGAACTGAAATCCTTGGGGCAAATATCCAATCTATCGGACGAAACATTCGAAGAAGATATGCGCGCCCTTGATAATGAGTTGCGCGGCGTGGCAAATTCAGACGACGTCACTAATTTGGACGATGATATAAAAGCCTATGACGCCAAGAGAAAAGAAGTTCAGGACAAAAATTTGAAGACCAATGATGCAAAGGCAAATGATGACAACTGAGCCTAAAATCGAAACTAAACCTGAAAGAGAAGATAGCGACATAGAAGAGAGTAGCGCCCCCCTCTTGGAACACCTAAAAGAACTGCGTCAGCGTCTTATCAATGCAATCATTGCCGTCGTCATTGGCTTTACCGTCTGTATGTTTTTTGTACGCTATATTTTCGACATGCTCGTTAGGCCTTACCAAAAAGCTGTCGATAAAGTGAATATTGACCTGCTCGAAGCAGGTAAGCCCCTGATTGAGGGCAATATGATTTATACTCAGGTCTTAGAGAAGTTTTTCGTCAATCTAAAGCTAGCTATGTTCGGCGGTCTTGTCCTAGCTTTCCCAGTCATTGCTTATCAAGTTTACCGTTTTGTAGCACCAGGGCTGTATAAAAATGAACGCGGCGCATTTTTGCCATACCTGATATTGTCGCCCATATTGTTCATTGCCGGTGCCTCTATGGTGTTCTTCTATATTTTCCCATTCGTGTTGGAATTTGGCCTGCGCCAGCAACAAGACTTCTCCACCGGTGCCAGCGTGTCCCTACTCCCAAAGGTTAGCGAATATCTAAGCTTAGCCACAACACTGTTCTTGGCATTCGGCCTATCGTTCCAATTACCCGTCGTGTTGACATTACTTGGACGCATTGGAGTTGTGAGCGTGGCTGGCTTACGCAAAGGCCGCCGCTATGCGCTGGTGGGGATATTTCTATTCGCCGCCTTTGCCACTCCGCCAGATCCAATAACACAAATCGCCCTAGGTGGTGCCATCTACCTGCTCTACGAGATTTCAATCCTCAGTGTGAAATTAGGTGATAAAAAACGCAAAGAACGGGGTGAGGTTTAGAAAATTTAGCTGTCATCACCACCGAAAAACGCTGGCATATTATCGCCGAAACCGCTCTTCGTATTGGCTGGCAAATCGCCTCTTCTACCACGTTTTTGTTGCGGTTTATTGTTAGGTTTTTGATTTCGGGAAGATTGCTTTTGTGTCGCCGTCTTCTTCTGGTTCTTAGCTGGCTTATAGCGAGAATTATCCGTTTTCTCCTGGGGCTTACCTTGCTGTTTATCTTGGCTGGCAGGTTTAGCGGATTTAGCTTCCTTGCTTTTATGGCTTTTCTTTTCAGAATGGCTATCAGAACGCCCACGGCTGGTATTGCGTCCGCCGCGACTATTATATTTGCCGCCTTTACCCTTACCGCGTCCACCTGATTTTTTATATCGGCTAGACGTGGTCGCAAAGTCCTCAATACCCGGTATTTCGATTTCTTCTATTTCTTTAAAATTGATCAGTTTCAATATATTTTGGTAATTTTCCCGGTCGCTCGGCATGACAAACATGACCGCTTCACCTTTACGTCCCGCTCGTCCTGTGCGGCCAATCCGGTGCACATAATCCTCACTATTTCTCGGCACATCATAGTTAAATACATGGGAGACATCCGGAATATCCAGACCACGCGCCGCCACGTCGGAGGCAACTAAAAACTTTATCTCGCCGCTTTTAAAGCCCTCCAAAGTTTCCATGCGCTGGCTTTGGCGCAAATCGCCATGAATAGGCGCAGCATTATGACCATGCACCGTTAGGGACTTGGCAACAATATCTACATCAGTTTTGCGGTTACAAAATACAATACCACTTTTAACTTCATTATTATCAATGACATAGCGCAAAGCCGTACGCTTTTGCTTGCTGTCATTCCCTGGCATACGAACGATCATTTGCTTAACCGTTTTCGCGGTAATATTTTTGCGCGCGATTTTAACAACATGCGGTTGGTGCAAAAACTGATCCACAAGTCTTTGGATTTCCGGTGCCATAGTGGCGGAGAAAAACAGGACTTGGCGGGTAAAGGGCGTTTTTTTGAAGATTTCTTCAATATCCGGGATAAAGCCCATATCCAGCATACGATCCGCTTCGTCGACCACGAGCGCTTGCACACCGTTCAGCATAACTTTGCCGCGTCCAAAATGGTCGAGCAAACGTCCAGGCGTCGCAATCAGAACATCAACACCCCGGTTTAGAAGCACTTCCTGTTTGGCAAAGGAAACCCCGCCAATCAGCAGCGCCATGCTTATTTTTAAATATTTACTATAAAGCTCGACATTTTCCGCTACTTGCGCCGCCAATTCGCGGGTTGGGCAGACAATGAGACAGCGCGGCATACGTGCCCGTGCGCGGCCTTTGGCCAAGCTTTGGATAATCGGCAGGGTAAATGCCCCCGTCTTGCCCGTACCGGTTTGGGCGATACCCAAGACGTCTTTGCGTTCGAGCGCAGCCTTTATGGCACCGGCTTGTATCGGGGTGGGATGCGTATAGCCAACATCGTCCAAGGCTTTCAAAATTTCAGGCATAAGCCCGAGTTCTTTGAAAGTTACCTTTGGTGTGTCGTCTGTTTTCGTCTCGTCTTTAGGTGCTTTTTTCGTAGCTGTTTTCACTTTTGCAGTTTTTTTAGCTTTACGAGCGCCTGTTTTGGCTTTTTCCGCCTTCATTTCTTTTGTCAGTGTCTTACATTCCGGCTCATATTTCCTATATGGTTATCCCATACGCAGAGCCTATTCTTCGGGCATAACCCCGGTGATTCGGGATAACTACCCTCGGTTAAAATTCGCCGCACAATACCCAGCAAATTCTAAACGTCAAGCACGTTATAAGTGTGAGCGCAGAAGACTATAGCATCATAGTAACGGGTTTTTCGACCAAGCGCTTGAACACCGCCAACCACTGGGCCCCTATGGCACCGTCGACGACCCGGTGGTCGCATGTTACGGTCACGGTCATTACGGTAGCAATGGCAAGTTCGCCGTCCCGCACGATGGGGCGCGCTGCCCCTGCCCCGACCGACATTATCATACCTTGGGGCGGGTTGATGATAGAGCTAAAGGATTTAATCCCCATCATGCCAAGATTAGAGATCGAGAACGTGCCGCCTTGATATTCTTGTGGCTTTAATTTTCGATCGCGGGCGCGGGTGGCCAAGTCTTTCATTTCAGCGGAGATAATCGCCAGCCCTTTATTCTCGGCTTCGCGCACAATAGGCGTGATTAGCCCGCCGTCTATGGCAACAGCCACCGCCACATCTGCGTGGTGGTGATAGGCGATACCGTCCGGTGTGAAACTGGCATTAGCTTCGGGCACTTGCTTGAGCGCAATGGCACACGCCCGTATGAGCATATCATTGACGGAGATTTTCACGCCCTCAGGTGCTTGCGCATTCAATTCCTTGCGCATGGCCAGCAGAGCATCAATCTCGCAATCAATATTGAGCGGAAAATGGGGAATGTCCCGTGCGCTTTCGGTTAGGCGCTTGGCAATAATGCGGCGCATACCGTCCAGTGGCTCTAGCTCATAACTGCCGACAGGAATACCCAGTTTTTCAAGATAATCCGCACCCCCGCCGCGCAAGGGGCCCAGTTCGGTTGTTGTGGCTTCGGGTGTAGTCGCAGCGACAGGCGCAGTCATTGGCGCAATTTGGGCATTCTCAACATCCACTTTGATGATGCGACCATTGGGGCCAGAACCAGTAATAGTGGATAAATCCAAACCTTTGTCTTTAGCTATGCGTTTCGCGAGGGGCGAGGCTTTTATTCTCTCCCCAATATCCCGCTCATCCCGGCGCACGCCGGGATCCACCGCACGGCCTTCATCATGGCGCCCGTTCGACAACGGGGTGAACGGTGTAGAGGGTGTTTTTGTGGAATCGGTAACAGGCTCGGCAACCGCAACTGACGAACTCCCACCAACAACATACCCATCCATAACCGAAGCCTCCTCACCGTCCTCCAAAAGCACAGCAATGGGCGCGTTGACTTTCACACCCGTAGAGCCCTCAGTCACTAATATCTTGACCAAAACCCCCTCTTCCACGGCTTCGATCTCCATAGTGGCTTTGTCGGTCTCAATCTCGGCCAGTACATCGCCAGAGGAAACTTCGTCCCCCTCGGCCACCAGCCACTTAGTCAAATTCCCCTCTTCCATGGTCGGGGATAAAGCAGGCATCAGGATTTCAATTGGCATAACAAACCCCCTTAGCCGCCGCCACAACATCCTGCGCATTTGGTAAACTCAGGGCTTCTAAATTACCCGCATAGGGTAGCGGCACGTCTTTTTGGAATACCCTTGCTGGTGGGGCGTCTAAGTAATCGAAGGCTTGCTCCATGACGCGGGTGGCGATTTCTGCGCCTATGCCGGATTGGCCCCAGCCTTCTTCGGCGCAGACTATGCGGTTGGTTTTCTTGACGGACTTTATGATTGCGTCGCTATCTAGGGGGCGGATTGTGCGTAGGTCTATAACTTCGGCGGAGATACCCTCGTCCGCCAGAATATCGGCGGCCTCTAACGCCCGGCCTACCATTCTTGAGTGCGCGGTGATGGTGACATCGGAACCGACCCTACGCACCAGAGCCTTGCCGATTGGCACCAGATAATCGTCCATATCCGGTACGTCCATAATCTCGCCGTACATCATTTCGTGTTCTAAAAATACGACGGGATTCGGGTCGCGGATTGCGGATTTCAGCAAGCCTTTGGCGTCCGCCGCGTCATAAGGCGCAACGACTTTCAGGCCAGGTACATTGGCATACCAGCTGGAATAATCATGGGAATGCTGGGCGCCAACCCGGCTAGCCGCGCCGTTGGGGCCGCGAAACACGATAGGACAACGCATTTGCCCGCCGGACATATACAGGGTCTTGGCGGCAGAATTGATAATATGATCAATGGCTTGCATGGCAAAGTTCCAGGTCATAAACTCGACAATAGGCCTAAGCCCGCCCATAGCCGCACCAACCCCGATACCAGCAAAGCCGTGTTCGGTAATCGGTGTATCTATGACCCGTCCCTCGCCAAATTCTTGCAAAAGCTCGCGGGTGACTTTGTAGGCACCTTGATATTCCGCCACTTCCTCGCCCATGATAAACACTCGTTCGTCCCGGCGCATTTCCTCGGCCATAGCATCACGTAATGCATCGCGGATACTTGTCTCGACCATAGCGGTTCCGGCGGGCACTTCTATTTCAGTGGGTACGGATTGCACGGATGCGGTTGATTGCTCAGGTTCTGGTGTTGATGAGACAGATGAGACAGGTGCGGGTTTAGGTGTAGCGTCTGGTGTGGGCGCTTCGATTGGCGCAGAAAGCACATCTAGCCCCTCTCCGTCCTCAAGTAATTGCAAAATCACCGTGCCAACGGCGACATTTTGTGTGCCTTCGGCCACCAAAATCTTGCCAACAACCCCCTCATCAATGGCTTCGACTTCCATAGTCGCCTTATCGGTTTCGATCTCGGCTAACATATCACCAGACTTAACGCTATCACCCTCCTTAACCAACCATTTGGTCAAAGTCCCCTCTTCCATAGTCGGAGACAGAGCCGGCATTTGAATATCTATACTCATGTCCCCACCTCCAAAAGTACATCCGTATATAATTCACTCGGATCAGGTTCGGGGGAGGTTTTGGCAAATTCTACGGCTTCGGCGACTATGGCTTTTATGTCTTTGTCTATAGCCTTAAGCGCATCCAAATCCGCCCACTTTTCTTTGAGCAATCTATTCTTGACCATATCAATCGGGTCGTGCTCTTCGCGTATCTCAGAGACTTCTTCGCGGGTGCGGTATTTGGCCGGGTCGGACATGGAATGACCCCGGTAACGATAGGTCATCATCTCCAATATCATCGGCCCCTTGCCAGAGCGAGCATGGGCGGCGGCTTTCTTGGTGGCGTCGCGCACAGCCAGAACGTCCATGCCGTCCACCTGCACGCCCTCAACGCCGAAACTCAGCCCGCGCTTATACAAGTCTTTTTGGGCTGTGGAGCGCGAAATACTGGTGCCCATGGCATATTGGTTATTTTCTATAATAAACAATGTCGGTAGCTTCCAAAGCTGCGCCATGTTGAGTGCTTCGTAAACCTGACCTTGATTAGCCGCGCCGTCTCCGAAAAATACGGTGCTGATTTTGCCGTTATTCAGATATTTATTGGCCAAGCCAAGCCCTGCCCCGATGGGCACTTGCGCCCCGACAATACCGTGGCCGCCGTAGAAATTTTTCTCGACGCTGAACATATGCATCGACCCGCCCTTACCCTTGGAATAGCCGCCAGAGCGTCCGGTAAGTTCTGCCATAACCCCGCTCGCACTCATACCCAAGGCCAGCATATGGCCATGATCCCGGTACGAGGTGATCATCTGGTCACCCTCTTTGATAGCAGCATTAACCCCCGTCACCACGGCTTCCTGGCCTATATAAAGATGACAGAAACCTGCGATTAAACCCATGCCGTAAAGTTGCCCAGCCTTTTCTTCGAAACGGCGGATGAGGAGCATTTCACGATATAAATGCAGGAGTTCTTTCTTGTTAGTTTGTGGTTTTGGGGGCTTTTGAGATTTTGCGGCCATATCTTCCAAACCTTTATAGTTTACATACGAATTACATGAGATTGCCCAATCGGCAACACATATATATAATCACTAGTTCAAGGGGTTTCGTCAAGCCAAATAACAATATCATTCGCACCCGAAACATTTAGTGTGCGGCGAGCTTCTTCGTCCAACCGGTCTAAATCTAGATTAGAGGCTCGCAATTGCGAAGCCCGTAATTCCAGAGCCTCGCGCTTGGCCTTTAAACGGGCAATTTCTGCCTTAAGATTTTCACTCTGTTCAGAATAATCAGCCCACCGCAAAACCCCAAGACTGCCGCCTAAAGTATGATACCCCAAATAACCATAGGAAACCAAAAGCACCATAAACGGCCAGGACAATTTGATTCTTTTGAGCATATTCGACATAGTGGCCAACTAACGGATTATGGTTAGCGGGGGGTTAAAAATAAGAGTAACAGTTCTCATTTACTCAAGAACACCGATCCCTTTTGCCAAGATAAAATACCGAATATTGGCGTTCTCGGCATTTTCCTCATAAGCCCCGAAGGTAATATAGAGCGATATTCTGGTCTCTCCGTCCTCATAGAGAACCAGAATCGGATTTAGCTCTATTGTATTGTCACTATCATTAACCGATTGCGTCCTGAGCCATTTCCAAATGTCAAAATCTTTAATCACTATATTATTTTTATTGAACAGCTTAACCCCATCATTTGTCGTGACTATTTTATAATCCCCCATTTGGTATTCTGTGCTCCGGCGCGACCTTTTGCGGTAAATATAGTGAGGCTGCTGCGGCGATATATAGTCATAGCCTTTCACAGCTATAGGATGACGCACAACATTGTATTCATACCGATTGGCTCGGAAAACTGCGGACGAGTTTTTGACGCCTTTTAAGCCAAATCGTTTTGTGACCTCGGTATTGTCCCAATAATTCCCTTTCACTATTTCCGTTCTTATTTCGGCCTTTTCATCATCTGGTATAAATTTGATTACTGGCTTCAGCTTTTTATTGCGTATCAAATATTGCAAGGCGCCATTAGCTCTTAATGCTTGGCTCGCGTCCGCAATGTTTAACTCTGAAACCGGCTTCAAAAGCCCCGCTTCATCGAGCATTTCATTTGCAACCAGCGCAGATTTAAGCCGAGCCGTTTGACTATAGGTGGATACGCCATCCGCACCCCACGGCCCTATGGAAGCAAAGGCCAGTAACAGCGCCGCAAAACCTGGTATGATACGAATGTCGCGTTTAGCTTCGCTGCGAAATACAAACCAAGTCGCAATACCCAGCGCCCAGACGGCAGCCAATACCAGTAAATAGCGCTCAACCGTCCAACCATATTGCCCGATACGCACAAACACGGCATAGGCTAGCAATAAGGCCGCAGGTATAGACAGCGGGAACCAGAGCTTGGTGTACCAGCGTGCAAGGCGTTTTTTCTGGATAAAGGGTGGGTCGAGGATAAGCCAAGTTAGCGCACCGATGATAAGGAATGGCGTCACCAATTTAGCGATTTCACCATTCGGCACGGATTGTGTCAGTACTATTTTGATGCCGTAAGCCAGCAATATAGTCGCATATATCAAGGTCAAAGGCGCCAAAATCCATGTGCCTAAAAATCCGACTGCCTTGGAAATAAACCCCGGATTGCGTAGGCTGTCCCCATCGTCTTCGTCGTCGTGGCGCGGCAACATGGACAACCACGCCATGGGAGCAAGAAAGCCCAACCCAATCGGCAACATCCAATCTTCGACAAGGTCGCGCATATCAATACCGAACAATGAGCGAAGCGCCCCGGTAATTGCAAATATACCCAAGGCATATATGATTGAGCCCGCCACCGTGAACAAAACCGCCGTCCATAATTTATGGGTAAAATCCCAAACGGCAATATCATCCCGCCCCTTACGCAAAAACGGTGCGTTGCCCAAAAACAATATACTGGCACCTATGGCAGCAGGGGTAATAAATGCCATCTGCCTGAAAAAATACCCCAATAACAAACACAAAGAAATCACGACGGCCTTAAGAACAATCGGCACCGATTTTCCCCGGCCCTCCCCGTACAAGGTTAAAATCACAGAAACATAGGCCGCTAATATAATACCACCAATAAGCCGCATCATCATTTCATTGGATAATCCGCCAAAATTGTTTTCTATCAACAAAACCACGGTGAATGCCGCAACCAATAACACCGCCAAAGAAAAGCGACGAAACACCTCTTGGGCATCGGGAATAACACCCTCAAACCATTTTGTTAATTTGCTCATGACCTCTCCAAGTATGATTTTGGCGATTCGTTTTATCATTTTAGACTATTATACTATCCATATGATGGACATTTGTGGCGACAAGAGGGCAATATAATTTGTCTTTGGGGTAAAACTGCGCCTATAATGATTCTAAACCATATATCAGGAGGATTTCATGAAATTTTTAAAAACATCACTTATTATTACCGCTATGTCAGCGGCGAGCGCTATTCCAGCCTTTGCCCATGCAGGCTCACACGAGGCCTCTTTCTTGGCCACCGCTTTACATTGGCTCGCTAGCCCGACACATGCAGCTTTGGCTGTTATTGGCAGCGTGGCTATTATTGCCCTTATCATCAGATTTAAACGCACATAGGATTAGACATGTTACATACACTTATTTCAAAATTTGACGACAAAATCGACCTGGCTTCTGCCCATTGTGATATTCCCTGCGGTATTTATGATCCCCAGCCCGCACTCTACCACGCCCTATCGGTTGTGCGCCAAATGGACATTTTGCTGGCCATTGATACCAAAGACATGAATGTGACAACGGCCATGCAGATTGCCCGCAACACGGCAGAAAAAGAAAAGCAAGCCGAAAAGGTAAAAGCCGAAATCCGCATCATTTGGGGCGATTTTATCAAAGGCGATATTCTCAAAGAACAAGCCAGCGAGCTTGCCCACAATATCATGATGAAAGCTAGTAAGTGCAAACAAGACCTACACCGCGAAGACGGATTAGCTCTCGTTGAGCTGGTCAATGAATTTGCAGAAATGTTCTGGAAAATGAAAGACGTAAAAACCAAGCGTGTCACGGCACCATATGCGCCAGGACTAGAAGTGGTTTATCCGGACTTATAAAATGTTCCGAATCGTCAAAGTGAGCGGGGACAGTATGTCGCCTACACTTGACGACGGAGACTATATACTCACGATCAAACCCCGGTCCGTGCGACCGGGGTTTATTTGTGTGGTTAATCATTCCGATTTGGGGCGGATAGTTAAGCGCTTGGAACGGATTGAGGGCGAACGCTATTATTTTGCAGGCGACAACCCCAGTTCAACACCGAGCGCAGTCATCGGCCCGATAAAGAAAGAACGTATTATCGGGCGAATGATTTTTCATATAGCTACGCCTCAATGAATGGAGGTAGAATAACCTATTTTTGTGGTTCCTTGCGGTTAACCCCTAGCAATAGCAAGATTGGCGCCGCTACAAAAACCGATGAATATGTACCAACACACACACCCCAAATCATAGCAAATGCAAAACCGTTTAGCCCAGGCCCACCCCAAACATATAGCGCTACCAAAGCCAGCATTGTGGTGAATGAGGTCATGATTGTCCGTGACAATGTATCATTGATCGACAGATTTAAAACGTCCTCCAAAGGCTTCTTCTTAAACTTGCGTAAATTTTCACGGATACGATCATAGACAATCACCGTATCATTGAGGGAATAACCAACAATGGTCAAAATCGCCGCCACAATCGACAGGTTAAACTCAAGTGCTGTAAAAGAAAACACGCCTATGGTCAGAATAACATCATGGGTCAAGGCCACTA
>JALSHM010000373.1 GCA_026982235.1 Robiginitomaculum sp.
CAAGGCCTGTCCAAGCAATTTGCTAAGCATACGGTGGAACGGGTTTATGTGTGCATGACAAGGGGCGCCCCCAATCCGCGCACTGGCCGCATAGAAACCCGCCTTGCGCGCTCACCTCATGACCGCAAAAAAATGGGTGTGGTCAAGAAACAAGACGCCCGTTCTATCGCCAGCGGAAAAGAACCCCACGGCAAAATCGCTATTACCAATTACGCCTTTATCAAAGGCTATGGCCGCATGAAAGGGGCTTCTTTGAGCACGCCTTTGGTCTCACTTATCGAGTGTAGGCTAGAAACCGGGCGCACCCACCAAATCCGCGTCCATATGGCCCATATCAGCTGCCCGATATTGGGCGATAGCACATACGGAAAAACTGGTGCATTCAAAACGGCCACTTCAGAATCCGAATTGATTTTACGCGCCGCCTTGGACGGTTTCGACCGCCAAGCCCTCCACGCCAAAACCCTTGGTTTTGTGCATCCGATTACCAAAGAAAAAATGTTCTTTAATAGCGAACTCCCCGCAGATATGGTAAAATTGGAAACGGCCTTGCAAGCGCTCTAACTTAACGCATGATACTCTAAGCTGCAATATTAGCTTTGCCTGCCCTGCATACTTGATTGCGCCCGGATTGTTTCGCTCGGTAAAGCGCATTGTCAGCACGTTTAAACACATCGCGAAATTTATCGCCTTTTTTCGCCTCAGAAACACCAGCGCTGACGGTAATACTAAAGGCCTGTTCGCCAACCATTATAGCAGTACCACCGATAAGAGCGCGCACTCTATCTGCTGCCATAATAGCGGCAGCTTCGGTCGTATCTGGCATAGCAATAAGGAATTCTTCGCCGCCGTAACGACTGACCACATCAACAGCGCGCATATTGGAGGCCAGCCGCGCCGCCACTTCCTTCAGGACGATATCGCCCACATCATGACCCAAAATATCATTGACACGTTTGAAATGATCCACATCAAATATCACCAAAGAGAACACTTGTCCGCTCTGGTTCAATTGGTCAAATAAAGGCGCGACCGAACGGTCAAAGAACCTACGATTACCAAGCCCTGTCATCGGGTCAGTAACCACCATTTCCAAGCTCTCATTGAAGTTTTCTTTTAGACTATCGGCATAAAATTTACGTTTGAGCTGGGTGTTCACCCGGGCTTTCAATTCTTGATCTTCAATGGGACGCATTAAGGTATCATTGATCCCTATATCATAAGCTCGCACCAAAACCGCTTCGGCTTCGGGGTTGCCAATCGCTAAAATAGGGATGTCGCGTGTCACTGCATCCGAACGCATGCGGGCGCAAAACCGCAAACCGTCAAATTTCGTAGAAACTAGGCTGACAATCACCAAGTCAATTTGTGTATTGACAAATTCCACTGCCTGCTTTGGGTCGGTCTCTAAAATGATTTCATGATGTTCTCGCAAAGGTGCCGCCGTTTTTTCCAATTTCCGTTCATGGTCATCCAGAACAAGAATACGGCCTTTACGGTTATCTAGGTACTCTAGCATTGGCCGAGAGTTTTCCGTAGTGTGTCCCGTATGGCTCAGGAGTTGATCCGTAACCATTTTGAGGCGCAACAATGACTTGACCCGTGCCAACAAATTAAAATCATCTATCGGTTTGGTAATAAAATCGTCCGCACCCGCCTCAAGGCCGCGTATTCTATCGCGGGTTTCTTCAAGCGCTGTGACCATAACTACTGGGATATGCCATGTGGCCGGATTGCTTTTAAGGCGCTT
>JALSHM010000374.1 GCA_026982235.1 Robiginitomaculum sp.
CGGGAGGCTTCCCACATATCAAATGCAGGATCGAGCCGCCTGGCCACCCCTTCAGCCTGCATCATGGTTTTTTGTAGCATGATAAGCTGCGGCTGCATTTTCATATCGAAAATTTCGGTGATCTCAAATAATTGCAGCAAGACTTTGGCCATGGAAACCTGATCCGACGTTTTGCCAAATATCGGTTCGCCGACAGCC
This sequence comes from Robiginitomaculum sp., assembly GCA_026982235.1. Lineage (GTDB taxonomy): Bacteria > Pseudomonadota > Alphaproteobacteria > Caulobacterales > Maricaulaceae > Robiginitomaculum_A. The sequence goes on from JALSHM010000374.1 coordinate 199, forward strand.
CGCAAGGCAGAGGCAAAATCTTCTACCGTATGGTGGGCGGGGACATAGCCAGCTTCGAAATGTATCTCGGCAATGCGGTGATAATCGCGCATTAAAAACCCGTACAAAATTTCGGCGTGGAAGCGTTGTTCGGCCTCGCTCAGCCGGCCTAAAATGCCGAAATCGAGCAAGACAAGAGCACCGTCTTCATCGACAATCAAATTGCCCTCATGCATGTCAGCATGGAAAACCCCGTAATCAAAAGCGCAAGCCAGGAAACTTTGGATGACCTTTACGGCCAGTGCAGGGCGATCAATATCGGGATTGGTGAGCAAATTGTCACTGGAAAACGCGGTGCCGTCTATCCATTCCAAAACCAGCACATTTTTGGCGCTATATTCCCAGAATATTTCTGGCACACGGAACAGACCAGTGTCTTCTGCTGCCTCACCAAGTTCGCTGGCCGCTGCAGCTTCCAAGCGCAAATCCAATTCTAGCATAACGGCGCGCTGGGCGGTTTTTACAAATAATTTTGGCCCCAAACGCCGCGATGCAGGCACAAAAAACTCGGCTAATGCCGCCACCATGCGCAGCACGTCCATATCTTTGGCCATATTCTTGTGAATATTGGGGCGCAGTATTTTAACCGCTACAATGTCGCCGCCTAAGAGTTCAGCCTGATGCACCTGCGCAACCGATGCGGCGGCTTTGGGTTGTGAAAACGTCTTGAAGATGTCTTGCCAGGGCTTGCCAAATTCTTTTTCTATGCGTTCTATGGCTTTATCGCGGGAAAATGCTGGCACTTGGTCTTTGAGCCGCGACAGACCGCGTGAAAATTCCGGATCAAGCATGTCAGAACGGGTCGCCAATATCTGCCCAACCTTTATATATGCCGGCCCCAATTTCTCCAAAGCCCGCGCAAACCGCTCGCCAGGGTTTTTGGCTCTATCGCGCAGTGCAAATAACCGGGAAACCCAACCAACAAACCGCATAAACCAAGGCACATTGCGGGCATATTCCGCAGGGATAAGCGCATCATGGCGCGCCAAAACAAAGGCGGTTTTCAAGAGCCGAAAAAATGTAAACAAAATTCTCATGGCCGCTTCTTAGCAGAGGATAAATTCAAAAGCGAGAGGGTGTTTTACGGGTTTTGGTATTGATTGGCATGAGCCGCATTAGCGTAATAAGATTAAAACAATATTCCGCACAAACCAGCAAATTACCCGTCAATGGAGAATATCTATTGACACCCCCCCCGGTTGTATATGTTAGCCCTGTCAATCAATTAAGGGAGGATATGATGAAATTAAAAACTTTATTAAAATCAACAATCGTAGGCATGGCTATGGGGTCAACGTTACTCATGAATGGATGTAGCACAATTCCTACGCCCGAGATAGAAATTGAGTGCACCGTTACTCCAGAAGGGGTTGAAAAATGCACTATCAAGATTGTAGTTAAAAATGAGTCTGGCAATTTCAATGATTTGGCGCAAATTATGAATGAGGATTTAGCGTTGGATTTTTCGAACAGCCCAAATGCATTGTTGAATCAACAGTTCAATATTGGC
>JALSHM010000375.1 GCA_026982235.1 Robiginitomaculum sp.
TATTTTTAAAGTCTCTCCGTCGCGGTAAAGCTCTATTGGATCGAGACGCAAGTTATCACCCCACGCATAGATAAACCCAAGTGCGTCTTCATTCGCAATTTTATGGTCGGGTGCATGGCGCTCTATGTGGAAGTTTTCATCTGCAACGGAAACGCTCCACGCAGTCAAACTAATTTCTTTGACGCGGGCTGTGATAATATCTCCGCCGCGTACAAATTTCCAAATTTGCGAGGCAGGTCTGTTAAGCTTCCAGCCATCAGATTTATCCCATGGGGTGAGATTCCAAGGCGATGTATTTTTGTGTCCAAACAAATTGGCATCACTCAATTTTACGGCGGCGAGGGCAAGCGCTTGGTTGGTTTGCGCTAATGCTTTGGGAATGAGTGCATCAAGATTATCAGGGATAAACCCTGTGCTGATTTTCCCCGCTTTGAAATCTTTATGTTCAAGGGCGCGTTTTAAAAACCCCATATTGGTGGTCACGCCCTGAAGGCCAGAATATGTGATGCCTTCAATCGCGTTTATGATTGCTTTTTTGCGCGTTTTTCCGTGGCCGATAAGCTTGGCAATCATCGGGTCATAGAAAATACTGATCTGGTCTTTATCCTCAACGCCGATATCAATGCGCACCCCGCCGCCATCTTTATGATGCCAGCCATAAAGATCAAATGTGTGAACCGTGCCAATACTTGGTATGAAATCATTGGCCGGGTCTTCGGCATATATACGCGCTTCAACGGCGTGGCCTTTAAGTTTAATTTTGCTTTGCTTCGGCAGTTTCTCGCCTTGCGCCACCCGTATCTGCCACTCCACCAAGTCCAGTCCCGTAATCATTTCGGTTACGGGGTGTTCCACTTGCAAGCGTGTGTTCATTTCCATGAACCAAAAACCGTCTGTACGCAGTTTTCCTGAACCGTCGACAATAAATTCTACCGTGCCTGCACCGACATAATTAACTGCGCGGGCGGCCTCGATGGCGGCGTCGGTCATGGCTTTGCGTACGGCTTCGGTCATGCCCGGCGCGGGGGCTTCTTCTAGGACTTTTTGGTGACGGCGTTGTAGCGAGCAATCGCGCTCGAACATATGCACCACATTGCCATGGGTATCGCCGAACACTTGTACTTCAATATGGCGCGGGGAGAGGATATATTTTTCAATGAGTACGCGATCATCGCCGAACGCAGATTTGGCCTCGCGCATACAGCTGGCCAGTGCATCATCGAAGTCATCCGCAGCGTCAACTTTGCGCATGCCTTTACCGCCGCCGCCCGCCACGGCTTTTATCAACACCGGATAGCCAATTTCGCCCGCCTTGGCCTTCAGGAGTTTAGGGCTTTGGTCTTTGCCGTGATAGCCGGGGGTGACGGGTACGCCCGCCTTTTCCATCAATTTCTTGGCTGCATCCTTAAGCCCCATCGCCTCCATGCTTTCGGGTGCTGGGCCGATAAAAATAATGTTTTCTTGCTTGAGCCTGCGGGCAAATTCAGGATTTTCCGATAAAAAGCCATAGCCCGGATGCACGGCGTCCGCGCCGCTCGATTTACAAGCCGCAATGATTTTATCAATAACCAGATACGATTCTGCTGCTGGTGAAGCCCCAATATGCACTGCCTCGTCCGCCGTCCGCACATGCAAAGCCTTGCGGTCTGCATCCGAATATACGGCCACAGATTTAATGCCCATTTTGCGACACGTCTTCATCACCCGCACAGCAATTTCACCCCGATTGGCGATGAGGATTTT
>JALSHM010000376.1 GCA_026982235.1 Robiginitomaculum sp.
ATCCATATTATCTCTCTGGCTATGGCCAATAAAATGAAAATTGTTCACCTCACCAAAATGATTTCGCCTTACCCGACACGTTCCGAAGCCGTTAAACGCGCTGCGTCCTCTTGGTATACTGAATCAATATTTTCTCCCAAGACGAGAAAATTGGCGGCACTCATGGCTAGATTTCATTAGCTAGTCAAGCTAAGCTGAACCATGTTGGAAAACCTTTTTATACGTAAGCTGTCGGGGAAATTACTGCTCTTGACTATATTGTTTGTCATGATGGCAGAGGTTTTAATTTTTATCCCGTCGGCTGCGATGTTTCGCCAGACTTGGCTAAAGGAACGTGCCGAGCAAGCTGGCCTACTTACATTAGCCATTGAGGGTGTGCCCAATTATGAGGGCGGGGAGATGCTCTCTAGCCAATTCATGCACAGTACGGATGTGAGTATGGTAGCGCAAAAACGCGGCGGTATGAGTCAGTTGGTTTTGGGTATGCCGCCACCACCGGGCGGCAAAATCATTCTAGCTGATTTACGCGCTGAACGTCGCTTGCCTTTGTTCCGCGATAGCTTCCGAGATTTCTTCGGAAGCGGCAAGGCGTATATCCGCATTTTGTCAGAACCCACGGTGGACGGTGTCGATGCTCTCGAAGTTTTGGTGCCGCAAAGCGCTCTCAAGGCCGCCATGCTGGATTATAGTAAGCGGGTTTTGTTATGGTCTTTAGCTATATCTCTGTTAACTGGCTTGATGATTTATGCGGCCTTGGCGCGCATTATTGCACGGCCAATCCGTAAGCTGGTGCGAGGTTTAGCAGTGTTTCGCAAGGATCCGCGCAAGCGTGCGGGCATGAGCATGGGCACGGAAAAGCCAATATTACGCCGCGACGAAATAGGGCAATTGGAGCGGGAATTTCGGGATATGAAATCCGCCATTCGCACGGCGCTGAAACAGCAAGAACGGCTCGCTACTCTTGGCATGGCTATGACTAAAATTAACCATGACTTGCGCAATGTGCTAACCTCGGCGCAACTCATTTCTGATCGTTTAGCCAGCGACCCTGACGAGAGGATTAAGGGTATGGGTGAACGATTAGTGCGTTCCGTCGACCGGGGGGTAAAGCTGTGTGAAGCCACGCTTAGCTTCTCTCAAAGCGCACAGGAAAAGCCAGAACTTCGTTTAATACCCCTTGCCAAACTTATAGATGAAGCCGCTGCAGATAGTATGGACGAAGAGGGTAAAGTACAATTCGTCAACGCCGTTCCGCGTATTTTAACCGTGGTGGCTGATCCTGACCATAGCTATAGAATCTTCCATAATTTGTTTCGCAATGCTGTGCAGGCTATGCAAACAAGTGATAGACAAATTCTAAAGGTAGAAGCAAAGGGAAAGGATGGTAAAGCTTGTATCACAGTTACAGATACAGGGTCAGGTATCCCGGATAGTGTCAGAACCGATATGTTTAAAGCCTTTACCACTGGAGCGCACAAGGGGGGAACTGGGCTAGGGCTCACTATATCACGCGAACTGGCGCGTGCCCAAGGTGGTAATTTATCTTTAGAGACAACAGGCGCAGAGGGTACGGTTTTTGTGGTCAGCTTGCCGTTATATTTACAAGAGGGAAACTAAATATTTGCCCTTATTGCATTGCCTCGTATCCTTAGTTAAGGTTTTTCTTTGTAAAACAAAACGGGAAATAATAGACATATGGGATTTTATGACCGTCATATTCTGCCCCATGTGCTTGATTGCGCCTGTGCCACTAAACCTATCCGCAAGCAGCGTGCCAAAATTATCCCACTTGCGCAGGGGCTGGTAGTGGAAATTGGCATTGGGTCGGGACATAACTTACCCTATTATAATCAGGAGAAAGTCATAAAGCTAATTGGCATTGATCCGGATGAATATGTCTGGAAAAAAGCGGCACCCAATCGCGCAAAATTTCATAAACCGTTAGAACGGCTCGGCCTATCGGGCGAAAGCATTCCCCTGCCGGACGCTTGTGCTGATACAGTTGTCGTGACCTATTCCCTGTGTACAATCCCCGATCCCGTCAAAGCGCTGAGCGAGATGAAGCGCTTGTTAAAGTCCGGTGCAAAATTGTTGTTTTGTGAACACGGTCAAGCGCCTGACGCCAATGTCCATAAATGGCAAAACCGGATTGATCCTTATTGGAAGCGGATTGCAGGCGGATGCCACTCGGGTCGGGACATACCAACCCTGCTAAAATCAGCCGGCCTCACTATAGATGTATTGGAGCAAGATTATATTCCCGGCCCCAAGGTGTTATCTTATAATTATTGGGGTCAAGCTTCGCGCATCAGTTAAGGGTGGACGAGTGTCAATTCGGGTGGTTTTTTTGGTGTGGTTTTTAGACATCCCTGTGGCAAAAGGGGGAGGGATAAAGAATCGCCGATGCGTCTTTCCATTTTCTCCGCCAAATATTCAATTTGTTCGACTATGGCGCTAATTTCTTGTAGCGCCAAATCATCCATACAGGCCACCGCCTGTAACATTTGGGATGCATTGCGCATAAGGTCGGTCTGCAGTGACCTATTTTTTATTTCGTTTGAATTCATATTTATTCCCCCATTTTAATGTCTCTCTTCCAAATAAAATGACATTAGTCAATGACATATGTCGTAAAATTGATTATAATACAAATTGAGGTTGATAAAATTAACTGTAAAACCATTAAGCGGCTGAATTTGCCATGTGTTTGCAAAAAGTAATCAAGAATAATTGTATTTCTTTTTTATTGCTTAATGTGTAAGGATATAAAATAAGGCGAATGCGGTAAATGCCGTTATGAAGTAATCGAATATGGCTACAACACGTTCAGAGAAAAAGGAAGCAACACGGGAGAAAATCCTGAAAGCGGCCTATGCGCTATTTGCTGAAAAAGGATATGATGCCACTTCTTACACAGAAATAGCTGAGCGAGCCGGAGTCGGTTACGGGACTATATATACCCATTTTAGTTCCAAAGAAAATCTGTTGTTAGAACATTATTTAGAGCTGATTTACTGGCAAGTGGACAAATTAAAAGAAATGATGGAAAGGGGTTCCAATCCATTACAGTTGGCTTTGGACATGATGGATCAGGTCTGGAGCGATAATGTGACCATGCCAATTCGTAAACTAACAGTGTTTTTTTCCTACCGCTGGGTCAGCACTAAGGAAGATTATGACCGAGTATTGAGTGCGCTCAATACGGTTTTGAGCGTCATTAAAATACCTCTTGAACAGGCTTATGAGGGTGATTATTTAGGCGACGGTGTCGATTTGCCTCAGAGCCTTAGTTTGATCCGCGCTGCTTATTTACACGCGCTACAAGAAGCTCGGTTCGGTGAAGATGAGCGTAAAGCCGCAAAAATAAAATTTGATGCCCAGGTGGATTATTTGCTACGTATAAAACGGCCTTTGCCAGCATAATTTAAACTGAATTTATAGCTTCCCCTCTTCTACCCCCAAAGCATTTGCGAGACTGTTTGTGGCCGTGCCGGGCTTGAGCGGTTTGGGTTGACCTGGGTGTGGTGCCCACCCGGTGAGCCACAGGGTTTCGAAACTCACCTTATATTTCCCCAATTCAGCGTAGTCTCGTTGATAAATTTGCTCAGCTTTCGCGAAAAACCTGCGCGAAACACTGACGCGGCTACGTGCGGTCAATATATTGGTTTCGCCCATGCGCCTGAGATCTGCGTATAAGGTCTCCAGTTTCGTGTATTTCACCAATACCACATCCCGGTCAGCGACAGGCAAGGTAAAGCCGCCAGCAGATAATAATGACACGGCTTGATCAAGCCTAATCATGCTAGAGACACGTGGGCTAACCCGACCGTAAATTTCGTCCTCTGCGGCGTAAAACACCTGGCGTAACTCATGTAATGTGCTGCCGCCAAATAAAGAGGCAATGAACAATCCGTCTGGCTTTAGTAATTTACGCACGGTGGCAAGCATTTGAGGCACTTTGTTAACCCCGTGCATAGACAAGAGGTTCAGGATCAAATCAAAGCTACCGGGCTTAAACGGTAAAGCCTCCTCGTCACAGATAATATCTAGATTGTCCAACATACTTGTATGGTCGGCGTAAGTAATATGATCAAGTTTAGCGCCGAGTTTGCTGCTAACAAGTTGGCACAAATCCGTATTGCCCAACATCAATACGTGTTGGAAATTTCGGCTAACATCGAAAACCCGCGCCGCCATATCATCGGCGATACGAGTATAAAGAAAATTATCATCGCCCATAGTCAGGCTCATACCTCGCCCGCGCCGTTGGCGTACAAGGTTGCGGTCAAATGGCAACGCCATTTTTTGGCTATGGGCTTTAGCTTGTTTCATTTTTCTGATATGGGCTGATTATGAGTAAAATGAAAGTCCCAACTTCGGTAATTCAAGTCCTAGATATGGTCTTGCCGCCTCACTCTTTGATTACTGGCAAGGTTTTGCTTAAAGGTGATCATGAGGCGGACACGGAGCTGTGGCAAAGCCTGAAATTTATTGATGCGCCATGTTGCGACGCTTGCGGCTTTCCATTTGAATTTGAACAAGGAGAGGCGGCGCTGTGCTTGCGATGTCACGCCTATGCGCCAGCCTTTGACCGGGCGCGATCCGCTATTACCTATGATGAAGTCAGCCGGAAATTGATTTTGGATTTCAAACACGGAGGGCGTACGGACGGACTTAAATTTTTTGCTGCTCAGATGGTGCGGGCAGGGCGGGATATTTTAGAAGGTGCAGATTTTCTAATACCCGTACCACTGCACAGAGCAAGGTTGCGGATGCGTCGTTTTAATCAGGCTGCTCTTCTGGCTCGTGCGATAGCACAGCAAATAGACATCCCCTACCAAACTGAGATTTTGGTGCGCGGCAAAAATACGCCAACGCAAGGCGGGCAATCCTTTTTAGGGCGCAGGCGTAATGTTTCTGGTGCCTTTAATGTGCGTGCAGGACGGCAAGCCAACATAAAAGATAGGCATGTGGTTTTGATAGATGATGTCTATACAACAGGGGCGACGTTAACGGCATGTGCAAAAACTATGAAGCGAGCAGGCGCGGCGCGGGTTGACGCCCTTACACTTATGCGGGTTGTCAGGCCGCAAGAAGTCGCTAAATAGAGTGAGAAAATCATAAAGGATAAGTGATGAAACCTGTTACAATATATACTAGCCCTATGTGCCCTTATTGCTGGCGCGCGCTCAGCCTACTCAAGAAGAAAAAAGTTAGTTTTAAAGAGATAAATGTAGGTATGAATGCAAAGTTGCGGGCAGAGATGATCCAGCGTTCCGGCGGTGTGACCAGTGTTCCACAAATTTTCATTGGTGACATCCATATTGGCGGGTGCGATGATATGATGGCACTGGAGCGGCGGGGCAAATTAGACGACATGTTGGCTATATGACCTTAAGGGCGGCTGTCATAAATTTACGCTGCGGTGGGGACGTTGTTGCTAATCTGAATGCCGCTGAATATCATATCCGTGCCGCCCACAAAGACGGGGCTAGGTTTATTGTCACTCCTGAAAATACATTGTTGATGCAGGGTAATACTAAAAAGCTATTTTCGATCATTAAGCCTGAACATGAAACGCTAGGAGTTACGCACTTTAGCGCCCTTGCTAAAGGATTGGGTGTGGATTTGCTTATTGGCTCCATGGCGATTAAGTTGGGCAAAACCAAAGCCGCCAATCGTTCTTATCATTTTGGCGCGGACGGGGCTATCAAAGCCCGCTATGATAAAATTCATATGTTTGATGTTACGATTAACGAGACGGAAACCTGGAAAGAATCTGCAAATTACCAGGCGGGCAGTGTACCTGCCATGACCGAGATAGGTGGTTTTAAGGTCGGCTTGAGTATTTGTTATGATTTGCGATTTGCTAATTTATATAAATATTATGCACGACGAGGTGCGCATATCCTTACGGTTCCGGCTGCCTTTACCGCCATCACTGGCGAAGCACATTGGCGCACATTATTGCGCGCCCGTGCTATCGAGACCAGTGCGTATGTTTTAGCATCGGCGCAAGGTGGTGATCATGATAATGGGCGAGCGACATGGGGGCGCAGTATGATTATTGATCCGTGGGGGAAGGTCGTCGAAGAACTTGATAATGACGAACCGGGGTTTTGTTGCGCTGATTTATCCCTTGACAGGGTAGAGGATATTCGCGCTCGTATTCCCGCTTGGTCGCAAGAAACCAAATTATAAAGTGGAGCCTGAATTTCAAATAATTGGCGGTGGGTTAATCGGACTTTCAACGGCCTATGCGCTCCTGAAACGTGGTGCGTCTGTGCGTGTTATTGAAGCCAGAGAATCTGTTGCCCTTGAAACCAGTTTCGCCAATGCGGGCATGGTTCATGCATCACTGGCCGATCCGTGGAACGGGCCGGGGGTTGGGTGGCAAATGCTAGGATCGCTCATTGGAGTAAAGTCGCCAATGACTTTAAGGTTGAAAACACTGCCAAGCCTTACTGGTTGGGGGCTGAAATTCCTCAAACATGCGACCCCATCCCGGCACTGGCGAGCCACACAGGCTAATTATCAACTGGCTGAATATTCGGCTGCTCTCATTCACACTTGGCGCCACGCGCTGAATATTCAAGATGATTTTCAGGGGCTGGGTCTGCTAAAAATATTTCGCCAACAAGCCGCCCTAGATAAAGCAGCGCTGATTTCAGATAAGCTATGTTCTTTGGGGCTGAGAGCCGAATATTTATCGGGTAGTGCAGCGGCTCAAAAGGAACCTTGCCTCGCGCCAATCGCAGATAAACTCGTAGGAGCGATATATTACCCGGATGATTATAAAGCCGATGCTTATTCTTTTTGCCGAGCGCTTGAACAGGCCGTTATCAAGCTTGGCGGCGAAATTCTCATCAACACAAAAGTGCTTTCATTGCGTGAACAAAATGCTCGGATAACAGGTGCGCGAACATCCGCAAAAGACTTGCAGGCGGACACAACTATCATAGCGGCAGGGGCGCGTAGCACAAATTTACTGCGCCCGCTCGGCATATGCTTGCATGTCCGGCCTGTTAAGGGGTATTCTTTGAGCTTCGAGAATGTGAAGGGGCCTAGATTGCCCGTGGTAGATGATGGTCAACATTGCGCCGTCACCTCGCTTGGCCAGGTAATTCGCATCGCTGGCACGGCGGAAATCACCGGATTTGATACAAGCCTACCCCGCTCCCGACTAATGCCGCTTTTAACCATGCTACGCGAGGTCTATCCCGCTCTGGCGCAAAATCTGTCCCTAGAGGACGGGAAAGCTTGGCAAGGTTTTCGTCCCGTCAGCGCCGACGGTATCCCTTGTATCGGCATGGTCAAGCCAGGCTTGGCGATCAATACAGGCCACGGTCATATGGGTTGGACACTATCGGCAGGGTCAGGTGCCTTATTGGCGGATATATTACGCGCAAAACCGACCAAAATAGACTCAACACCTTTTCGTCTGAACCGTACTTAATGGGATGGCACACATAGACGGTAGAAAAAACATCTATCGGTTTTTGGAATTGCATGGTAACGCGCCCTATGACTGAACAACACGCACAGAATAAAAAGTTCCAAAATAAAATACCTCACCGCAAAACCCCCAAACATGGGGCGCGATATGTTGCGGCTCATGGGGTGCGTGAAGTATTGGTGGACGGGACGCCTTTGGATATGGCGCTTTGCGGGCAAGCTTTGTTCGCACAATTAGAACGCCGCGACCGGGCTTTTGCCCGCATAATCGCTGCCACAGTATTTCGCAGAATGGGACAAATAGATAAAGTTCTGGCGCCTTTTGTCAAGAAAACGCCACCTGATTATGCCTTGGCCGTCTTGCGTACAGGGGCGGCGCAGATTCTCTTTTTGGACACCCCGGCCTATGCGGCGGTCAATGGCGCTGTGACCCTTTTGCGCCGCTCCAAAAAAACCGCCCACATGTCGGGTATGGCCAATGCGGTTTTGCGCCGTGTGACAGAACAAGGGAAAGACTTACTCGCAAGAACCACCACACTTGATAATATTCCGAAATGGGTACGCACGTCTTGGATAGAGGCGTATGGCGAGCAGGCTTGCGCACAAATGGCCGATATGCTGGCCAAAGAACCACCCTTAGATATAACCCCAAAGGATATGACCTCTAAGCCCGGCATCACTGTGCCGACAGGTGAAATATTAACTGGCGGTACAATTCGCCTCGCCAAAGCTGGTGATGTGCGCGCACTACCCGGTTACGCCGAAGGTGATTGGTGGGTGCAAGATATTTCTGCGGCTCTGCCCGTGCGTTTATTGGGCGATATTATGGGTAAGCGGGTTTTGGATATGTGTGCTGCCCCCGGCGGTAAGACATTACAATTAGCTGCGGCAGGCGCCCAAGTCACCGCTTTGGATAAAAGTGCAGACAGGTTGGAGCGGGTCAAAGAAAACCTGGAGCGAACAAAATTATCGGCGGAAATTGTCGTTGGCGATGCGGCAAAATGGAAAGACCCGCAACAGGAAAAAAGGGGTGGTTTTGACATTGTTATCCTAGATGCGCCTTGTACGGCTACGGGCACATTTCGCCGCCGTCCGGATGTATTGCACACAAAAAAGCCTGCAGACATTGATAGTCTTGCCCGCATCCAAGAAAAGTTATTATTGGCTGCGGCACGCCATGTGGCGTCCGGCGGGACGTTGATTTACTGCACATGTTCGCTCCAGAAGCGAGAAGGCGAAGAGCAAATCTCCAAATTTATGCGAAACAGGACAGATTTTCGCCTTAATTCACTGTTAAATATGAACGCCTTGGGGGTAGCTGAAGCCGAGACGGCTTCAGGTATAATCAGGGTCTTGCCACATTTTTTGCAAGAAAAAGGTGGTATGGACGGGTTTTTCATAGCGGCGTTAACCTTGGGTTAACCATGAATTTTGGATAAAGACCCACAATGTGTGTGATTAAAGTACGAATTTAGACGTATATTAAGGTTTCTGGCCTAAAGATTGCACAAATCGGCATATATTGTATCAAAATGGGAGTCTCTGATGAGCGGCAATAAATTTTTTAAGTCCAGCATGATAGTTGGCGCAAGTGTGGTAGCGTTAACATTGGGTGCCTGCGCATCCAGTGGGGCTAATGGTAGTCGCTACGGTAATGTATATGACTATGAAAGTGGTAGTGGCAGCTGTAATTCAGGTGCCGCATGCGGCGCAGTTGTAACGCCGCCCGTCGAATCACGCTATGGTTCAACAACCGTTATTGGTGGGCAGCCCGTTAGCCCCGGTGTTGTGTATACAGATTGTTCACAAACCGCTATGGGTTGCGGTACACCTGCCCCCGTTTATCAACCGGCACCAATACCAGCTCCAGCGCCAACAACGACTTATTCGACTTCGCCGTCTGTGTCTTATAGCGGTCAAGCCGTGAATTGTCCGCCAAACACAACACCAGCTGGCGACGGCACATGTATGATGACTGGCAGTGGGTCTTACATCGGCTCAACCACAGCAACGACCACAACAACTGGTTCTACGGGCTGGAGCGGATCTTCAAGCACATCTGGTTCTACAGGTTGGAGCGGTTCTTCAACAAGCGGCGGAACTGTCGATTGTCCTGCCAACACAACTTTGGCAAATGATGGCACATGCATGATGAATTCAGGTACGGCGCCAACTGTGACGATTTATCCAACAACGCCGACAACTGGTTATGTACCGCCCGTTGATTATACGGCACCAGTTTATCAGCCTATTCGTAAGTAAGCGACTGCGAATTTTCGGTTTAATACCCCGCCCTGCCTAGCAGGGCGGGGTTTTGTGTAAATGGGTGCATGCGGGCACCCATGATGCTTGCACTTAAGTGTACGGGCTGATATGGACGAGCCATCAATGAGAGCCTTATGGTGGCTCAAAAACAAAGGTAATTTTAATGGCTAAGCGGATTGGCATCGGTGATATTGCTAAAGCGGTCATTGGCAAATCCTGGTTCAAGCTTGCCGATGATTTTGGAGCGCCCATTCGTGCTTTAAACTCCGGCACTATTCGGGTTCCTGACTTTGCCAGCTTGGCCGCGCCTTTGCCTATTGGTGATACTGCTCGGGGTAGCCAAATTCTTGATGGGCGCTTTGTACTCGGTGCGCAGAATTTGGATGTTGGTGCCCATGGCGACCCTTGGTCTGTGCCTGCCCCGTCACAAAATTATGCGACCCGCCTACACAGCTTTGCTTGGTTAGATGATTTAGCAGCCACCGTCCTGTCCAAAACACTGATTCGTAAAAATCCGACCATCATGGAAAACGCAAATAAGCGCGCCTGTTATTTGGTTGACTGCTGGATTGCAGTTTATGGCAAGTGGAACACATTTGCTTGGCGATCCGATATTCTCACCAACCGGATTTATGCATGGCTGACCAACTGGAAAACCTTGCTGTCTGGGAGTAATAACGATAGCGATGACACAGGCGAAGAAGCAGCGCGGCGGACAAATTTAGTGCGTCAACTTAAATATTTGCGTAAAGTATACAGCCAAACTCCCGCAGGTATTGGCCGTATGAAAGCGGCGGCATGCCTGGTTATTGCAGGTGCGTGCCTAGACGGTAAACAAGACGGGTTTTTAGATCGTGGTCTGGATTTGTTGGACGACGAGATAGACGCACAAATTCTAGCAGACGGTGGTCATATTAGCCGTTCGCCCGAGCAAGCTTTACAGGCCCTTGAAATATTGCTCCAAGTTGAGGCCGCATTAGACGCGCGTGGTATTTCTGGTTCAAAAGAAATTCGCCGTGCCATAGATCGCACCGCGCCGATTATCGCGTTTTTCAGTACTGAAGATGGTCACCAATTCAGCTTTCATGGTGGCGGGACAGGCAACCCGCACCGAACTGAAAGCCTGCTGGCCAGAGCCAAAATTAAAGCAAAATCATTTGGTTATTCACCACACACCAAATATCAAAAACTTGAACGTAACGGTATTACTGTGATGATAGATGGTGGTGACGTAGCACCCCGCCCATTTGATTTAGATGCACATTTGGCTCCTCTGGCTTTTGAGATGTCAACACCCTCAGGACCTCTATTCGTAAATTGCGGGTGGAGCAGGGATCAACCCGCGCACTGGCGACAAAGCATGCGTGCCACGGCTGCACATACCACCTTGGTCTTGGACGGCAAAAATGCGGGTACATTATTGGAAACAGGTCTTGCGGCAAAGTTAATAGGTTCAGCTGTGTCGCAAGGTGCTGTAAGCGTCAGCTGCGCCCGCAATGAACAGGAAAGTGGGACTTGGTTGGAAGCCAGTCATAATGGATATTTGAAAGATTACGGTCTAAGCCACCGCCGTAGGTTATATATGGATTTAACCGGAGCAGATATACGCGGCGAAGACCAACTCTTTGTCCCCCTCGGCGTTGACCCATTGCGCCGCGACCTTATTCCATTTGCAATCCGGTTTCATTTGCATCCTGATGTGAAAGTAACTTTGGCGCAAGACGGACATAGCGCACTCTTGATTCAGCCGGGCGGCAAGGGCTGGCGCTTTCGTGCAGACGGCGGGCCGTTGCAGATTGAAAAATCCGTATATCTAGCAGAAGGTAGTCGCCCAACTCGGAGCGAGCAATTGGTCATTCATGGCAATGCATATGGGGACAGTGATGGGCAAACCCGCTCTAATCGGGTAAGGTGGACGATTAAACGTATGGGCACTGTCGGGGCGCAAAACAGAGATAAAACCAATGGATAAACCTGCACCATCTGCGCCCAATAAATTAGCGCCGTGGCTGACAAAGCTACTGGTAACACTATATGATGTGTTATTGGGGGCGGCATGTATGTATGGTGTCATGCGTCTTAGATTTCTCTATGAAGGTAAATTAGCCCCCGACCATATTGATATTCGCACTACAATTATTTTCGCCCTTTCGTGCTTGGTCGTTTGGATTGCGACCCGCGCCAACCGCGCTGTCTGGCGATTTATGTCCCTTGATGATGTACGCACTTTGCTTGGTGCCGTTATTTGGTCAAGTGTTATAACTTTGGTTGTTTTGTTTTTATTTTTTAACCGAGCCGAGCATTTACCGCGCTCTGTCCCCTTTATAGCGGGCGGATTTTTCTTCTTCATGCTGGTAGCGAGCCGAGCCTTGGTGATGGTGTATCGTAATGGGGATATAAAGGCTTTGTTTCGGGGCGGGC
>JALSHM010000377.1 GCA_026982235.1 Robiginitomaculum sp.
GTACTAACCCCGGCTTCAAGCGCCAATTTCTTGGAAGCAATCTTGTCCCCCATAGCTTCGATGGCGACAACATTAGGCCCGATAAACACCACACCCGCAGCTTCAAGAGCCAGAGCAAACGCTTTGTTTTCACTCAAGAAACCATAACCGGGATGCACAGCATCCGCGCCGGTGGATTTGATTGCCGCAAGTATCTTGTCCATATCAAGATACGATTTTGAAGCAGGAGAAGCCCCAATATAAACAGCCTCATCCGCCATGGATACATGCAAAGCGGATTTATCCGCATCGGAGTACACCGCAACGGTCTTTATGCCTATCAACTTGGCGGTTTTTATAACCCGACAAGCAATTTCACCACGGTTTGCAATTAGTATTTTTTTTATCATTTTATCCGCTTACTTCCTCATCTATCCATTTGTAATGTTTTGAATGATCCCCATCCCAATTGTCCATATCTGGTTTGGTCAAAACGCGCTTATTACCAATCCACGATTTTATTGTCTTCTGCGGATTTTCTCGCCAATTTAGATTAAAGGCGGCTCTGTTCTTGAAAAAAAACATACTATTATATGGCAAATGATCATGTATCCACCAAGCCAATGAACGCCAGTCGGCTCCTTCTTCATATTTCTCAGAAAACCAATGAACTTGTATGCATACAGTCGCCCCCATATTCCCCTCTTTGTCCCTATAATCCCAAATATGGCGGGCAAAATTGGCTTCATTGGAGGCGCAATTATGCTCATTCCCATTGGCCGCTCCTCTTGCATTGACAGATGGGCTTCTATAGGCAGAACGGATTACAATATGGCCAAATTTTTTCTTTAAAGGTTCGAGTAATTCTTGGCACAATCGCGAACCCGATTCGACAGCCAGCGCAGGGTTTTCAGGGTAATTGGGAATCCCGTAAAAATCCCCTATACTTGAATACAAAAAATCCCGCATAAAAAAATGTTCGGATAATCTAACACGTCCCAGTTTTTCAAGCATGTTATAAGAAGTTATTGCTCTGGGGACACCTTTTATCATAACGAACACTCCCATGACTTCTCACAACACAACACCCCGCTCATACCCGCGCAGGCGGGTATCCAGTTGGATATCCAAGATGGATTCCCGCCTGCGCGGGAATGAGCGGATAATGGGGGGATACTTACACTTAAGTAAAAATATTTGATTTTGCCAAAACCCCAAACACCCCGCTCACCCCTGCGGATGCAGGGGTCTATCTTTGGGCTATCGGTGCAAAACACGAACCTCTGAAGTGGATACCTGCATGCGCAGGTATGAGCGGAGTTTGGGGAGGAACTATTATTTAAATTGGGATGTTTTTTGGGGTCGCCCAAACCCCCAACACCCCGCTCATACCTGTGAAAACGGGCATCCAGTTTCTTCAATAATGTGCGTAGCTTTGCTACGCTCATACGCGCTGGTTCCCCACTTTCGTGGGGATGAGCGGTAGGTAGAGGAGATAGTCGGTTCGGCATCACAACGGCAAATTCCCGTGCTTCTTCCAGGGGTTCTTCAAATCCTTATCCTTCAACATCGAGAACGCCCTGCACACCCTTTTCCTGGTGCTGTGGGGCATGATGACGTCGTCTATATAGCCTTTTTCTGCGGCCTTGAACGGGCTTAAGAAGTTTTTTTCGTAGTCTTCTACGTGTTTGGCAATGACTTCGGGGTTGCCTAGGTCTTTGCGGTACAATATCTCGACCGCGCCTTTTGCGCCCATGACCGCGATTTGGGCGCTTGGCCATGCGTAATTCATATCGCCGCGCAAGTGCTTTGGCGCCATGACATCGTATGCGCCGCCGTAAGCTTTTCTTGTGATGACCGTGACTTTGGGCACTGTGGCTTCGCCGTAAGCGTAGAGCAATTTGGCGCCGTGTTTGATAATACCGCCATATTCTTGGGCTGTGCCGGGCAGAAATCCAGGCACATCAACAAATGTGAGGATTGGAATGGAAAACGCATCACAAAAGCGTACAAACCGCGCTGCTTTGCGAGACGAATCCGAATCTAGACAGCCAGCCAATACCATGGGTTGGTTAGCAACTACACCGACCGTGCTGCCGTCCATGCGGATAAAGCCCGTTAGGATGTTCTTGGCATAGTCTTTTTGTAGTTCGTAGAAATCGCCCTCGTCCGCGACCTTGGTAATCAGTTCGTGCATATCATAGGGCAGGTTCGGGTTTTCCGGCACCAGTGTATCCAAGGACAATTCCAAGCGGTTCGGATCGTCAAATACTTTGCGGCTTGGAGGTGCCTCTTTGTTGTGTAGGGGCAGGAAATCGAACAGACGGCGGATTTCGGCCAGCGCTTCCATATCGTTATCGAACGCCCCGTCAGCTACGGATGATTTAGTCGTATGGGTTTTTGCCCCGCCCAACTCCTCGGCGGTGACGATTTCATTGGTCACGGTTTTAACCACGTCCGGCCCTGTGACAAACATGTAAGACGTATCGCGCACCATAAAGATAAAATCGGTGAGCGCAGGCGAATACACCGCCCCACCCGCACACGGCCCCATAATGACACTAATTTGCGGAATAACACCGCTGGCCAGCACATTGTTTTGAAACACATCCGCATAACCCCCAAGCGACACCACACCCTCTTGAATACGCGCACCGCCACTATCATTGAGACCAATAACAGGCGCACGGTGCTTAAGCGCCATTTCTTGAATCTTGCAAATTTTCTTGGCATTGGTTTCGGACAGGGAGCCGCCGAACACGGTAAAGTCTTGGGCGAATACAAATGTCTTGCGGCCATTGATCGTGCCCCAGCCTGTGACAACCCCGTCGCCGGGAAAGCCTTTATCTGCCATACCAAAATCCGTACAGCGGTGGGCGACGAACATGTCAAATTCTTCGAAACTGTCTTCGTCGAGCAAGAGGGAAATACGTTCTCGTGCCGTCAATTTGCCTTTGGCATGTTGGGTCGCAATACGCCCTTCCCCACCGCCGAGCCGTGCAGCGACGCGGCGGTCTTCCAACTGTTCAAGAATGTTTTTCAAGACATACCCCCTGTTTGGTCATTAGGTATGCTGATACTAGCTATTCCGCGCCAAAACAAAACCTTTATTTTGCCATACATATATGCATAGATGCTAACCGATAATTGTTATTGTTTTTCAATACTAAATACTTGCACATCGAATGAAACGGCATAGATTGACCATACTATGAAATTTAAAACATCTTACCTTGTCGCAGCGCTCCTCATGGCTCTGATTGTATTGTGGTTTGTTATCGGTAGCACAAAATCTGATAAGCCTCAGGCAGTTTCTAAAACCAAGGTTGAAGAAACCCTGCCAAGCGTGGTAATTGAAAAAATGAGTGCCGTACTACATGAAAGCTATATGGAGCTTTATGGTCGTACCGAAGCAGACCGAGAAGTGTCCGTCAAGGCGGAGACGGCTGGTTTGGTAGTCAAGGCGCCCGTGCGCGAAGGGACATATGTCAAACGGGGCACCTTGATTTGTGCCCAAGACATCGATGCTCGTCAGGCCTTGTTAGACCAAGCCAAGGCAACCCTTCGTTCCCGCCAATTAGAATATGAAGCTGCAGAGCGCCTGGTAGCCAAAGGGTTTCGTTCAAGTACACAAGCAGCAGGTGCCCTCGCCGCTTATGATGGCGCCAAAGCACAGGTTAAACAGGCCGAAATCGAACTTGCTAATGTCAATATGCGCGCGCCTTTTAGCGGTATTTTCGAAAAACAAATCGCAGAGATAGGTGATTATCTCGCACCAGGTCAGCCTTGTGGCTTGCTGGTGGATCTCGACCCGTTGGTCGTAACAGGTGAAGTCACGGAAAAGCAAGTTGGGCTTTTGAGCATTGGTAAGTCTGCAACTATTCAACTGGCTACGGGCGAAAGTCTATCCGGTAAAATTCGCTTTATCGAAACCCGTGCTAATCCGGCAACGCGGACGTTTAAGATTGAAGTAGCAGTGCCCAATAAAGATGGGAAATTACGCTCAGGTGTCACCGCAACCATTAAACTCTCTGCAGGACGAACTATGGCTCACCTTATCCCTGCCAGTGTTCTGACACTTGATGACCAAGGCAGTCTCGGTGTACGCTATCTCGATTATGACCGAAAGGTTCGGTTTTCTCGGGTGACGACTATTGACGAAACGAGTGCAGGTATCTGGGTAACGGGGCTTCCAGAATATACAGATCTCATTGTTCAAGGACAAGATTATGTCTCAGAGGGTGTAGAAGTCACGACCCAATTCGATAACGGAACTGACTGATGACAGGCATTGTCGACTTTGCAGTCCGCCAATGGCGCATGACTTTGGCGCTGTTATTCTTTTCCGTGGTTGGTGGTTTTACCGCTATGTTTACCATATCGCTTGATGCTGAGCCGGATGTTGCAATTCCTTGGGTTACAGTACAAGTGGTTTTACCGGGTGTGTCGCCGGAAGACAGCGAGCGTCTGCTGGTTAAACCTCTGGAAACTGAACTAAAATCTCTCGATGGCATCAAACAAATGGATGGTATAGCCCGCACATCTATGGGGTTGATTGTCCTAGAGTTTAACGCAAATTTCGACCAAGATTCAGCGACTGACGATGTTTTAGAGGCGGTCAATAAAGCCCGAGGCGAACTTCCAGATGAAGCTAAGGAACCGTTGATTGAAGAGCTGAACACCCAAACCTTGCCTATCATAGTCGTCAATCTTTTTGGGGATGCACCAGATAGAAAACTGCAAAAATTGGCGAAAAATTTACAGGCCGCTCTCGAAGCCAACCCAAAAATTCTCGAAGCTGTGATACAGGGAGAACGGGAAGAATTATTGGAGGCTGTGGTTAACCCTGCCCTCATGGAAAGCTACGGTATTACTTTCAATGAACTCGCAGCCGCTATATCCCAAAACAACAGTTTGATTGCAGCGGGTAAATTGGAAACCGATAGCGGTAAATTTGCCGTCAAACTACCCGGCCTGATAGAAAAAGCGTCCGATCTAGCGGACATAGTTATCCGCAAATCCGATGATGGCTCCATTGTTCGGGTCAGTGATATAGCAGAGGTTAGACGTAACTTCAAAGACCGGGATAGCTATGCACTGTTCCACAACCGACCATCCGTCTCCCTCGAAGTCTCCAAGCGTAACGGCGAAAATATTATTGATACAATTGAAACTGTGCAAGCTATCGTCGCGGACATTACGGGAAAATGGCCCGAAACGGTGAATGTAGAGCTATCACAAGACCAGACTATCATGATTATGGACATGATCAAATCTCTTATCTCCAGTATTATCAATGCTGTGGTACTTGTCATTATTGTTTGTATCGCCGCGCTTGGCTTGCGCTCCGCCCTGATGGTCGGGTTTGCTATTCCCGCCAGTTTCTTGATGACTTTGATGATGTTGAGCATTCAGGGCGCATCCGTCAACATGATGGTGATGTTCGGGATGATTTTATCCGTTGGGATATTGGTCGACAGCGCTATTGTTATTATCGAATATGCGGATCGCAAACTCGCTGAAGGGCTGGATAGGCGCGACGCCTATGTTATGGCTGGTAAGCGAATGTTCTGGCCAATTATTTCAAGTACGGCGACAACATTGGCCGCATTCTTGCCTCTCTTGTTTTGGAATACTCTGCCTGGACAATTTATGTCCTATTTCCCAAAAACACTGATGTATGTCCTTTCAGCCTCCTTGCTTATGGCGTTGATCTTTCTACCAACTCTCGGCGCGCTGTTTGGCCCTAGAAGGCGTAAAGGCGCACGTGCGAGTTTGAAAGCATTGTCAGGCGCAGAGGGTGACCCGCTCTCTATATCGGGGTTTACAGGCACTTACGCCCGTATGATAAACCGCCTAGCTCACCATCCTTTGAAAGTATTGATTGCCATGCTTATTCTAGTATTTGGCATATTTTTTGCCTTCGGCGCGACAGGAGATGACAGGCGGGTCGAGTTTTTTACCGCAGACGGTGGACAAGAAATTTATGTTTATGCCCGCGCACGCGGCAATACAGCGACTATAAATGAGTATGAAATTGCTAAAGAGGTTGAAGCGCGATTGCGAGGTATCGACGGCATACAATCCATGTTTACTATTGCCGGTGCAGGTGCAACAAATAGCAGTTTCAACGGCCCCCAAGCCGTTCCGCTTGATACCGTTTCACGTACATTCCTAGAACTTAAGCCTTTTGATGAACGTCGTAGTACGATGGAAATCGAAATAGACGTCCGCAAAGCATTAACCAATATGCCCGGGCTTTTAATGGAGGTCGAAGTTCTCTCTGAAGGCCCACCGACTGGTAAAGATGTTAGCGTTGAATTGACCTCGAATAATCTAGACCACCTCAACAAAGCCGCCCGTGCGCTGAGTGCCTATATGAGCAATAATGAATCTCTGATCGAGGTCGAAGATACTATGCCTCTGCCCGGTATTGAATGGCAGTTAGATATAGACCGCGAAGAAGCAGGACGGCTTGGGCTCGATGTCAATACAATTGGGGCTGCCGTACAATTTGTCACCGAGGGTTCTCTGGTCGGGTTCTTCCGTCCTATTGACAGCGACGAAGAGGTTGATATTCGCATCAGATTCCCCAAAACCTCCCGCGACTTATCCAAGCTTGACAACCTACGCATCCAAACTAGCGATGGCGCATTGCCTCTCTCGTCCGTAGTCACGCGCACCGCCAAGCCACGGCAAGATAGTATCCAACGCCGCAACCAATTGCGTGTTTATGAGGTTAAAGGCAATTCGGCTCCTGGCATGGCCACGAACCAAATCGTTTCCGAAGTCCGGGATTGGATAGAAAATGAAGCTAATTTTGAATCTGACGTTAATTTTAAATTTTTAGGGCAGGACGAGGAAAACAAAGCTGCCGGACAATTTTTCATGGTTGCTGCCCTAGCAACTCTTTTTATGATGGGCGTCATATTACTTTGGCAATTCAATAGTTTTTGGCACGTAACCTTGACACTCTCAGCCGTTGTATTCTCTGTTGCGGGCGTCTTGCTTGGCCTGATTTTTTACCCTTATGTGAGTATTTTGCTTTGCGGGACTGGAGTGTTGGCTTTGGCCGGGATTGTAGTGAATAATAACATTGTGCTGATTGATACATTTCAGCATTTGAAACGTGAAGGTCACGAAACCCACGAAGCCGTAGTGCGCACGGCTGCACAGCGTTTGCGCCCTGTCCTCCTGACCACTATCACGACTATTGTAGGGTTGATGCCTATGGCTTTAGCTTTACGCGCCGATTTGTTCTCAGCTGAATTTTCCACAAAAGGCTCGTCTACGTCCGATATTTGGGCGCCGATTTCTTATGTGCTAGTTTGCGGACTGGCGTTCTCTACAATCTTAACCCTCATCCTAACCCCAGTTATGCTCGCAGGCCCAGCCTTGTGGTGGCAGAATTTAAAATCTATGTTAAACTGGTTTTACCGAAACAAAGAAAATACTTGGGATGATGATGAAGACTGGATTGAAACCAATGAGTAGTAATTGAGATACAATTATTCTGTGTGCGCCTATATGGCTGGCAATATAAAGCTTGGTGAATACATTTATTCTTCAAGCGCTTCTGGTGCATAAATAACCGAATACTGATATCCCCCACCAAATAAGGCACGCCCAATTTGAATGCGGTCATCAAGATGCTCAACTAAAATTTTCGGACTGTTTTCGGCTTCAAACATAGGTCTCATACGGGAAAATGGCAAAGTCAACATCACCGTTTCGCCCTCTGGAACGATAAGCTCTGCAATAATTTTATATTCGCCCAGTGGCATGATATTACCGAAAATTAAGCTCCAACGCCCCTGATTGTCCACATGACTTTCCCCAACCAAATTACCGCCAGCATAAATCCGAACCTTACCCTGTTTTTCCGAACTTCCAGAAAAAATTACCCCGCCGGAATTGTCATAGTCAATAGCCTCAAGCATAAATCCATTTTTTTGGGGAAGTGAAGAATAAGGGCTTTGCAAAACCCGTGAATGTGCGCCCGGAGCCGTTAGCAAGAGCAAGGCTTTACTAGAGGTTGACACCCCCCCTTCTTGCTTTGGAGTATCCAGAGCTTTAACAATGAACAATGACTGGTCAGATCTAATTTGGTGACCATCAGGGGTAAGCATCAATAGATCAAGAGCCAATGAACTGCTTGTCGCATTTGCGCTAAAATTTAGCGCCCATTCTCCATCTCCACTCACCTTTGTGCGGGCTATTTCTCGGGCGTCATTTTGCAATGAAAGACCAGCGCCGGGGACACCAGTTCCCGTTAGTGAAAATTCAAACTCAGTCTGCGCGGCAGACAAGATACTAGCCGGAGCATTTGCATATTGCGCTGCAATAGGGTCTGTTACCGGGACGTTTGCACTATCATTGACAGTTTCTGTTTCCGAGTTAACAAAACCTTTTTGCGCGAATTGGATAATACCCAAAATTATCAGCGCAAGCCCTATTCCGGTAATCAACATCAATAATGACTTGCTTTTAAACATTGATTAGGCTCAGACCTCTGGATAGTGTTAATAGAAATTATTTTTACTGAAACTTACTTGCATTTAACTTGCCTGACAACCGCCAATTTAAAGGGGTTATAGTGACCAAACACAAAAATAAACCATCAAAAAGCATTTGCGTATTCTGTGGTGCTTCCCAATATGTAGCGCCACATTTTTTTAAGCTTGCAGAAGATTGTGGTAAGTCTATTGCTCAAAAAAACTATCGAATGATTTACGGTGGTGGCGGCATTGGCCTAATGGGCGCAGCAGCCACGGCAGCCCATAAATCTGGTGGTAAGGTGTTGGGAATTATTCCAAAATTTCTTACCGAAGTGGAAGAAATCCTTGGCGCTGTCCCCCACAAAGTTGTTGATAATATGCATGACCGCAAACACATGATGTATGAAGAGTCTGACGCATTTATCGTTCTGCCTGGCGGCATTGGTACACTGGAAGAAGCTATAGAGATATTATCGTGGATGCGCCTACACTTGCACGCCAAGCCTATGGTATTTGTCGATACAGACGGGTATTGGGCACCGTTGATGGATTTATTGCGTCACACGATTTCGGCTAATTTCAGTCCAGAATGGGTCGGGAGCCATTTACTCTATGAAAAATCCCCCAAAGCGGCGCTTACCCTGATTGAAACCCAATGGGTCAATCCACCAAGTAAGGGTGAAATCCAGATTAGCGGAAAAATCGACAAAGTTTAAGCATCAAAAAAAACCGCCCTCCTGTTTTGAAGGGCGGTTTAATAATTACCTTATAGGGAACGCTTAATGCTGGGGGCGAAATAACACCCTAAGGGTTTTGTTCACGTGACAGTTCTGTTAGGTAGTGTACTCATAAACTCAGGTCACAATGGCATGAGACAATTTGTTCACTGGCTAGGCGTAAAGCCGCAGGAAGTGCCAGCATTTTTTATATCCCTCTTGGGGCAAGGTTTTACAACGACGCTAGTGGGCAAAGTGGCCATGCTGAACGTGACCTAAACGCGGAACGAAATCTGCTTTGCCATGCCCTTTGGGTGCAATCTGCGTCGTCAAAGCGCTTGGCCGGGCAATCCAACGATAACTGCGTCTATTTTCAACAAATTCTAAAACTTTAGGGGATAATTTATCGGATTTAGGCCTTTACCCTTTTGCCTACCTAGTTTTGTACCCCGCGCTTTTGCTACGGCCAATCCAGATTTTACACGCTCACTCAAAAGGTCACGTTTAAACTGCGCTATGCCCCCACCGGGATAGCTCTGTCACGGGAACAGCATCAATCATACGAGCTTGAGCCAATCCCAGAATCTGTTTTCGTACTGCCCGATTATTTTTGGCACCAGATGCTGTTTCTTTATATATGTCCACAAGCTCAAAACCACTTCGCTCGGCAAACTCTTGCCAGAACAGCCGCACAACTCACAGATACGATGTCTGCTGCCTAGGACGAGGCTTCTTAATCACTCATAACTAACTTACATGTCTGCCCACAAGTGTGGCGAGAAATTTCTACACCGTGTAATCCGGGCACCATAGGCTCAGCCATTTTGAAAATATAGGCGCAGAGGTTTTCGAGAGTTGAGTATTTCAAGCCCTCTATATCGTTCAAATAAGCATGGTCGAGTTTGGCGCGAATTTTATTGATTACAGGGTCGAGAGAACCAAAATCTATAAGCCATTTGTCAATGTCTTCCTGGCGTCCTTTGATCATTAAACTGGCAGAGAAAGAGTGGCCATGCAGGTGTTTATAGCCTGGATCTGTGCCGTCTGGAAGATCAATCGAATGTGCGGCTTCGAAAGTGAAGTTACGGGATAAAATGATGTGGGCTTTCATAAGCAGTTCCAAATATTCCTTTTACATGTGACAACAGCTACACTTGCCGTCATGGGAGCGGTTGTATATACTAATTAGCGGTTAGTACAAGTGCCCATGAAAGCACCGTTTACACGACAAAATAGAAGGAATTATAATTATAATGTATTTTCTAATCGCAGGCTTGGTCTTGTTCTTCGGCACACATTTATATTCTAGTTTTCGTACACGCACGCCCGGACGCGACATTCGGGTGCGCATGGGCGTAATGAAATATATGGGACTTTACTCCTTGGTTTCAGGACTTGGCTTTGCACTTATGGTTTGGGGTTATGGTTTGGCGCGCCCTTCGCCACAAATATACACACCGCCAGAATGGGGTGTACATGTAACAATGGCCTTGATGCTTCCGGCCTTAATATTGTTAATGGCGGCCTATGTGCCGCGCGGTTATATTAAGCACGCTATTAAACACCCTATGCTTTTGGCAGTTATACTGTGGAGTTTTGGGCATTTACTCGCCAATGGTGAACTAAACTCCATAATTTTGTTCGGAGGTTTCCTAGTCTATGCAGTTATTGATAGAATAGCCGTTAGAAAGCGTGATTTACCTGTCAAGAAAGCCAGTATTGCAGGGGATTTTTATGCTGTCATTGTGGGAACAGCTATTTATTTTCTTTTTGTAAAAAACCTACATGAACTCATGATTGGTATGCCAGTCATGAGCGGCTCTTGAGTTTAACCAATACTGGTTGATGGTCTGTGTATTCAAAATTAGTGTCCAATCCTTTGACGCTAACCACCTCCACATTGGGGGACACTAAATAGCCGTCAATAATCGTTGTGTAATTTTCGCCCTTTATATAGGGGCGCTCATTGGTGCGGACACTAGCGACATTGGGATCGAATACCAATTGCCAATCGGCTGGTAAACTTTCTCTCGGTAATACTTTAAGCCAAAATAAGTCTTTTTCTTTGGTAGTATGCGGAAAATTTGTCGGAGCTAATTGCATGTTCCAATCTCCGCCAATGACCACACGCTTGCCGTCAGCATAATATTTCTGGGCAATTTCCAGTAATTTTTCCAATTGTCGAACACGCACATTCCCGCCTTCGTCAAATGCGGATAAATGAATATTTATAACCACCCACGGGTTCTCACCCGCGTCCGTAAACTCGCGCACTTGTATATGATACTGCCTTTGCAAAATACCGTATATGCGGGTTGGTTCATTTGGCAAGCGAATGAGTTTGACTGGACTTGTTTTAATGCGCGCAAATGAAGCTGTTCCGTTCTTAATCGCCAAGATAGGTGGAATAAATATTGTTCTATACCCATAGCCAAACAACCAGTCCGTATCGGGCAACGCTTCTTTTATCCCGCCTAAAACATCAACCCCAAGGTTAAGCATATCTGGCTCGGACGCCTCTTGTATAAGGTATAAATCGGATTTGTTTTCCTGCAAGATTTTTTGAATACCCGCCAAGTTTTTCTCAACAATTTCAATGCTTGGCGGCAATAAGTTCTCGCCACCGTCCATGACAAAATCAGATTCCTTGCCCAATCCCGCATAACCGATATTCCAGTTTAATATAGAAATGGTATCGCCTGCATCCACTAAATTAGAACCGGAACCAGATTTACTCTTGAGACCATTATTAAAATAGTTAAGCACCAATATGCCAACACAAAGTAAAGCCAATAGCAGGGTAATTTTGAATAGTTTTTTCAGAATGCTACGCATTTTTCTTCAACCTTTT
>JALSHM010000378.1 GCA_026982235.1 Robiginitomaculum sp.
CGGGCTAGGCGGTTCATGGGGGTCAGAATTTCCGAGGCTATTATGACTTGAAAATGGCTCTCACCACTCTCTCTGCCTGCCATTCCGGCGTGGCCGGCGTGTTTATGGCTTTCGTCAATGACCTGCAACTGTGTTGGATTGAAAGCTTTTTCAAGTTTTTCCTTGATTGATGCCGCGATAAGTCCCATTTTAATTTGCCTTTTTTAACATGCCCCGCATTATTTTGGGGCTAAAGAGATGAGTTTATAATATGAGCGACGGATTTAAATACCGCATGAAAGGTATGGATATCAGAATTAAACCGCCCGGCAAGACATTAAAGCCGGAAGATATGCAATGTGAATGGGCAGGATGCCTGTCCAAAGGCGGATGTAAAGCACCAAAAAGCCCCGATCGTCTGCGCGAATATTATTATTTTTGTGCGGCACATGCGCGTGAATATAATAAGAACTGGAATTTCTTCTCGGAAATGAGCGACGAAGACATTGCCACATGGCAAAAAGGCGCCCGCCATGGTCACCGCCCTACTTGGGATGTGCGCAAAAACACCGGAGACCGCGCCAAGGTGCGCCGCAAAGCCAAGGCGGGGGCGGCTGCATTTGCTGATGATTACAATATATTCGGCGACGGCGCAGAAGCCCCGACCGAAGCCCCACGCCGCCGCTTGAGCAAATTGCAGTTGAAAGCCCTCAACGATCTTGGCCTTGACGAATTCTCTGGCCCAAAAATGGTACGCGAGCGCTATACCCAGCTGGTCAAACAACTCCACCCCGATGCCAATGGCGGCGACCGCACCACCGAAGTGTCTTTCCAGCGCGTGGTCAAAGCCTATAAAGTCCTCAAAACAACAAAGTTAGCATAAATTATGAATAACACATTTCCTATAATGGAGCCGGATATCCAAGTCTCGGCCAAAGACGTTTTTGGCGTTGATTTTGGTGCGCCCATACCGGCCTTCAGCAAGCCGTGTGAATACACGCCAGCTATAGACGAAGCTTATCGGTTCGACCCGGAAACCACCCGCGCTATTTTGGCCGGGTTTGTGTATAATCGCCGGGTCATGGTACAGGGTTATCACGGTACGGGCAAATCGACCCATATCGAGCAAGTGGCCGCAAGGCTCAATTGGCCTCTTGTGCGGATAAATCTGGATGGACATGTGTCTCGGATTGATTTAGTCGGTAAAGACGCCATTGTCCTCAAGGACGGCAAACAAGTGACAGAATTTCGTGAAGGGCTGCTCCCGTGGGCTTTGCAAAATCCGGTGGCTTTGGTGTTCGACGAATATGATGCGGGGCGTCCAGATGTTATGTTTGTGATCCAGCGCATATTAGAAGCCGAAGGCCGCCTGACCTTACTCGATCAAAACCGGGTGATTACACCCCATAGCGCATTTCGTTTGTTCTCGACCACCAATACGGTCGGGCTTGGAGATACGACGGGGCTGTATCACGGCACCCAACAGATTAACCAAGGCCAAATGGACAGATGGTCTATTGTTACCACGCTGAACTATTTGGGGCACGACGAAGAAACCGCTATCGTGCTGGCCAAATCGCCGACCTATGACAATGCCGAAGGCCGCGACATTCTCGCCAAAATGGTGCGGGTTGCCGATATGACCAGAAATGCGTTCATGAACGGCGATATTTCAACACTTATGAGCCCACGTACCGTAATGAACTGGGCCGAAAACGCCCGTATTTTCGGCGGCGATATTGCGTTGGG
>JALSHM010000379.1 GCA_026982235.1 Robiginitomaculum sp.
ATTTGCACTTTCAGACCCGCCGTCGCTTTTTGGGTTTCCATTTTCTTGATCCGCGCCGCATAGCTTTGCGGATATAATTTATTGGCTGGTTCCATCACCAAATCCCGCGCTATAGTGGTGCCCTCACTCACGGGGCCATAGAACATATTCCACGCCTTGCGCGCTTTGGCCGGATTTTCTATGGCAACTTTCACGCTTTTCAAGCTTGGTTTTTTATTTGCCGCCAGTTTAGTACGGTATTTATCAAATCTGTAAGCCGCAAGAACCGCACCGAGTGCCGCTCGCGCTGCATCGGTCGGCGTTAAATCAAATCCGTCCAGATGCATGACCAATGTCGTTTCCCCACTCATCAACATGGCCTTGGTTACACGCGCCCCGAATTGTTCCGCATCAAAACCGTCTAATTTTCCACATCCCGTCACGTATAAGCTGTTAGTTTTTGTGCCCTCAGGACCAAATACTTGTATATTTTTACCAGAACGTCCATCAACACCACCTGCTTTGGCAGCCATAGAGACCCGCTTTTTGGACAATTTATCATAGGTCTTATAAGCACCCGAAGGTTTAGCCCCTTTAAATACAGGTAATACGGCAACCGATTTAGCTTGGCCGTCTTTGATTTCCGGGTTGATAAAACTAACTTTCACATGGGGCTCCATTTTTATTATTGTTACAGAAACTTAAAGGTTTAAGTGCGAGTCGAGTGTGGTATCCTATACAAGCATGGGCTAGAACACGCAACACATTCGGCACTAAAATCAAGTAAAAGGCTCTATGAAACTTATACAGAAATATTTTCTGCGCCAAGCGAGGACACCCTTACTCCTGTCTTTGTTTGCTCTTTCAATATTAGCTTTGTTAACACAGAGCCTGTCGACGCTTGATTTAATCACCCAAAACCGACAATCGGCGATGACATTCTTGTATATCACGGTCTTAGCCCTGCCCCAGCTCTTTAGCATTATCATGCCTCTTGCCGTATTTATGGCCATGCTTTATGCGCTAAACCGCTTGAATGTAGATAGCGAGCTCGTCGTTACTAAAGCGGCGGGGTTTAGTCCGTGGCAAATCGCCAGTCCCGCTCTGCGCATAGCCAGCTATGCATTGGTAGTGCATTTATTGATCAATATTTTCGTGCAACCCTATACATTTCGCCTTATGCGTAAAGCCTTGCTCGACGTACGCACCGATGTGGCCTCGCGTATGGTCAGAGCTGGAGAATTCACCACCCCCTCACCTGGCCTCACCCTCTATGCCAGTGAAGTTCTGCCGAGCGGCCTGATGCGCGATGTGCTGATTTATGATGAACGCAGTAGCGACGCCCCCCTGACCTATACAGCCCGCGAAGGACAAGTTAATTCTTCGCCCGACGGCAAGACCCATTTCACCCTCTATAACGGCAATGTCTCCTTTATAACCAAAACGGGCAGTATGGACATCACCGACTTCGAAGATACCACCTATGACCTTACGGAAATTTTGGCGGTTGACCCGGTTCTGCGCTTAAAAACATCGGATCGATATTTGCACGAGCTTTTTGTCCCCGACCCCGCAGATTACGCCGTTATCCGCTATAAGAATGAATATCTCGCAGAGGGGCATAGCCGCTTGGCTACCCCTTTATATAACTACGCTTTGGTTTTGTTGGCACTTGCATTTTTGATCCGTGGTGAACACCAAAAGCTAGGCTATGGGCGGCGATTAGCTATTGCAGGCATGCTTGGGT
>JALSHM010000380.1 GCA_026982235.1 Robiginitomaculum sp.
GTCACATAAACATGGTCGATGACGCCTCCTTTTTCCCGTATTAAATTTGCGGCATGGGCAAGAAAAAGGGTCGAATTGGCACCTTTCCATTTGTCCTCAGACGGCGGGAAATGGTCGCCAATATCCCCCGCACTCATGGCACCAAGCAGGGCATCGGTCAGGGCATGGAGGCCAACATCGGCGTCGCTATGGCCTTTAAGGGCAAAGCCCGCATCTATTTTTACGCCGCATAGAAATAGGGAATCTCCGGCACATATTTGGTGTACGTCAAAACCTGAACCTGTCATATTTATCATATTATATCGTGCCATAAAATCGTCTTCAAAAGTCAGTTTAATATTCGCCGTATCGCCTGTGCAAAACCCGATAGACATGCCCGCTTGTCTGGCCACTTCTATATCGTCGGCGAAATCGGATCCGTCTGGGATATTGTTATAGGCCTGCAGGATTGCGCCGAAGTGAAACCCTTGCGGGGTTTGTACGCGCCGCAATTGGTCGCGATCGACATGCGTGCCATCTAGTGTCTTTACCGCGTCAACTATGGGCAGGCTCGGGACGGCGGCAGCATTCTCACCCAGCGCCTGAACCACATTATCAATAACACGCCCGCTCAAAAATGGCCGGGCTGCATCGTGGATGAGGACAATATCCGGTGCTTGCGCATATAAGGCTTCAAGTCCTGCCTTGACAGATGCCGTGCGGGTCGCCCCGCCGTGGACATGCATAATCTCGCCGTCAATATTTTCACAGGCCTGGTCAAACAGCTCTTTATCATCCGGATGTATAGCCACAATAATCGGCGCAAACCCGTTAAAGCATTTAAGGGTTTTGGTGAGCACCATTTGCCCGTCAATTTGGCGGTATTGCTTTGGCAAGCCAGAGCCGACCCTGCGCCCACGCCCGGCGGCCACAATGAGAACGGCTATTTTGGTGTTTTTGCGTGATGAATTATTGTGCAACTGATATTTTCCCTCTAAAGCCTATTTATGACCAATGTAAATCAAATCGGCAAGCTTGAAATAGGGGGGGTAAAGCTCGCCTCTAATGTGCTGGTTGCGCCAATGACTGGAATATCCGACCTGCCATTTCGTCGTGCCGCACAGAAATTTGACCCTGGTTCGGTGATGTCGGAAATGGTTGCAAGTGAATATCTAGGGCGCGGACATAAGAGTTCTATGATTAAAACCGAAGGGGCGGGTGAGATAAACCCCCTCGCCATTCAACTGGTTGGTCGTGAAGCCAAATGGATGCATAAGGGCGCACGTATGGCCGAGGATATTGGCGCAGAGGTTATAGACATAAATATGGGCTGCCCGGCGCGGCGTGTGACCAGTGGGCTTTCTGGGTCTGCCTTAATGCGGGATCTGGATCATGCTTTGACATTGATCGAGGCAACGCTGGATGCGGTGCAAGTACCTGTAACTTTAAAAATGCGACTTGGCTGGGATGATGATAGTTTAAACGCTCCTGAATTGGCGGCGCGTGCTGAAGCGGCTGGGGTTAAGATGATTGTCGTTCACGGGCGGACGCGCTGCCAAATGTATAAAGGTCGTGCGGATTGGGTAGCGGTCAGGAAGGTTAAACAGGCGGTGAGAATACCTGTTATTGTCAACGGCGATATTATAACGCCGGATGACGCTGTTATAGCTATGGCGCAATCCG
The DNA here is from genome assembly GCA_026982235.1 of Robiginitomaculum sp. Lineage (GTDB taxonomy): Bacteria > Pseudomonadota > Alphaproteobacteria > Caulobacterales > Maricaulaceae > Robiginitomaculum_A. Next base: position 1,663 of record JALSHM010000380.1, read on the forward strand.
GGGCGGACGGTGTGATGATGGGGCGCGGACTGGTCGGCGCGCCGTGGCGTATTGCCGAAGTTCATGCGCGCTTGGCGGGACAGAAATATGTGCCCATAACAGCTGAAGAAGCCCTACAAACCGCCCAACAACATTACCGGGATATTATCGCATTTTACGGGCCAGAGCGGGGCATTCGTAATGCGCGCAAGCATTTATCGGAATATATCAATAACGCACCCATAGACATGCCTGATGAAACCCGAAGTCAAGCCCGCTCTGATATTTGCAGAATGAACAGTGAAGCCGCCGTGCTTTCGAAATTGGAACAAATGTATATGTCGCCTACAAGCGAGGTGGCATGAGCAAGGCGGCGATGCATATTGATTTAGTGGAAACATTACCAGATCCTGTTTTCGTCTTCAAAGGCACGAATCTGGCACTTACATGGATGAATACGGCGGCGGAAAGCTGGCTAAAAGGTTCTTTAGCGACCAATTTAGGCCGCAGCTTGGAGAATTTGGCAGGCGGTTTTTCCGCGCTTAAAACTGTGGCTCAAAATGCGGCGAATACCGGAGCAACAATTCGGGGGCATAATCTTGATATTTATATTCCCGGCACAGGCAGTACCGAAGTGTCCTATCTAGTCTTTCCGTACAAGCAAAACATAGCGATAGTATTATCAACAAATAGGGCAGGGCAGTGGGCAGATAATGAAAGTGATAACGGCCAAGCGGTAGGCATGTTTGGGCAAATGCTCGCCCATGAACTCAAAAATCCGCTCGCAGGCATATATGGCGCTGTGCAACTATTGGAAAGCAATATATCCGATGATGCAGATTTGGAAATCACGGCCTTAATAAAATCAGAAGTAAAGCGTATTGGGCGGCTGGCAGACAAAATGGAAGATTTTAGTGTCCGTGATGACACCAATTATGAAAATTTCAATATCCACACAATTTTGCGAAAAGCCTTACTCTTGTTTCAAAACAAGGACAATGCTGGGATAGACTTTACCGAGACCTATGACCCATCTTTACCGGACGTCTATGGAAATTCTGACAAGCTTATGCAGGTGGTCATAAATTTAATTGCCAATGGGATTGATGCATTAAGAGCAAGCCAAAAGAATGGCGGTCGGTTGGAAATACAGACTTTATACCGCGCAGGCGTAAGCAAAAAAGCCCCTTGGGGTGGGGTGCATGCTTTGCCTATAGAGGTTAAAATAATAGACAATGGCGGCGGTATTCCAGAACATATCAAAGACAGAATATTTCAGCCATTTGTTACGGGTAAGGCTAATGGCCATGGTTTGGGCTTGGCGCTGGTTTCAAAAATCATTGACGAGCATGGCGGTATTGTGAACTGCCAATCCGGTAAAAACCATACAGTGTTTTCGCTCTTGCTCCCCTGTAAAGGAAAGAAAAATGCGCTGGCAGGGGGTAAAAAACTATGAAATACAAAGTTTTATTAGCGGATGATGATGCAAGTATCCGGTTTGTCTTGAGTAAATATCTCACTCGCGCAGGCTTTGATGTGAAAGCCACGGATAACCCGCAAACCTTGTTAAAATGGGCAGAGGCGGGCGAAGGTGATGTTGTTCTCACGGATGTACACATGGGGGCGGACGAAATATTTACCTATGTGCCAGAGCTTAAATCTCTACGGCCAAATTTACCAATCATCATAATAAGTGCCAATACACGGATGGTCACAGCGCTTAAATCGCGCCAATCTGGTGTGTTCGAATATATTCCTAAACCATTTGATTTGCCGGAACTTGAGAATACACTTAAGCGTGCCTTGGACAATCAGGTGGAGGCGGGGCAGGTGATTTTCAAAAAACCGGATCAAATGATTGGTCGTTCCAAAGCGATGCAGCCCGTATTTCGGGCTATTTCTGATTATGCTTCGGGGGAAGTCCCTATATTTATTTGGGGCGATGCGGGGACTGGCAAGAATCTGGCGGCGCAATGTTTGCATGATGCGGGGGCGCGACAAAAAAAGGCTTTTGTTGTGTTTGATGGGCGTAATCAGAGTGAAGAATTGATGGAAATGGTCGGGACGGGTGATTTGTTTGTCGATCGGGTTCACGAAATGACTGGAGAACGACAAGAACAGTTGCTCATAGCATTGGAGCGCAATGAAGCACGTGCGCCGCAGGATAAATTTCGTATTATTGCGGCAGCGGAAATGTCCCTAGAGGATATACAAAAATCTAAGTTAGTCCGTGCTGACTTATTGTCTCATTTAATGGGGGCTAAAGTGTATTTGCCACCCTTAAGTGAGCGCACTGATGACCTTGCAGACTTGGCAACGCATTTTATTGCTTCGGTTAGACCGGGGAGACGCGGCATAATCAGAACTGCAGCGCTAAGACGATTAAAGGCACATCACTGGCCGGGGAATGTACGAGAGTTGCGCAATTTGATGCATGTTATTGCTTTACAGTTCTCAGATGCTGAGATCTCTGCTGAAATTGTGGAGCGTATGTTGACGCCATTATCCAGCCCTGCCACACAAGAAGACCCGCTAGACGACATAAAACAGGCTTGTACAAATTTGTTGGCTGCTGCACATGCAAACTCTGATAAAAACGCTGAAAAAGGACAGGTTTCTCCCTATGAACAAGCACTTGAATGGATTGAAATACCATTGGTTACTGAGGCATTGCGCCTCACAGGCGGTAATAATTCCAAGGCGGCAGACTTACTTGGTATTCACCGCAATACATTGCGTACAAAGTTGCGTAAGTGGCAAAGTGAGTAGAGCCGCAATAGATGTTGCTATTTAACACTACTGTTGTAAAATAGTTACAATGATTGAAAATCAGAAAAATAAAAACAGGCAATTCCGGACACCCAGAGTGTTTCGAACGGCCTTGTTTGGTGTGTTTTTTACGGTTGCTGCGGCGCTCACAGGTGTTGGTGCGCTCATGGCGCTATCCGGCAATGAGGGGCAGGCCGCAAATGCTTTGCCGGTGCTTTGGTTCAATCTGTTTTTAATTTTATCACTTGGTGTATATTTGTTGTTCCGCTTGCGGACGGTTTTATTTAGTTCGGACGCAGGGCGCAGTGCGCCCTATCTTCATAGGCGGTTTGTGCTAATTTTTTCTCTGGGCGCACTTATGCCCGCCATATTAGTGGGTTTGTTTTCCACGGCATTGATGAGCCGGAATTTGGCAGATATTTTTGGTCCGACGATACGCCAGACCATGCAAAATTCGCGCGAGGTTTCTAATGCTTATTTGCGCGAAGAAATAGACGAAATTTCTCAAGGTGTTTATGAAATCGCCGAAGATCTGAACCGGGCAAAATCAACTTTACCCAACCGGATTACCTATACGGCTTTTTTAATCAGCCAAGCGGTGTTTCGGGAATTCCCGGTAGTTTATGTCATTGATGGTAACGGTCGGATTTTATCACAGGCAGAAGGGCCGCAATCGCCAAATTATGTTTTGCCCAGCGACGAAGCTATGAGCCGTGCCAAGGAAGGCTCCATGACCATAACCAGTCGCAATGAAATCGATTTGCTAGTGGCTTTATACAAATTAGAGAATTACGCAGATGCTTATTTGTATACAGGGCGTTATTTGCGCACTGGTGTCCTGACTAATATTGACAAGATAGATGCGGTTGAAGCCTCTCTTGAGCGCTATTCCGGGAGCAATAAAGCTCTCAATAAAGTTTTTTTATTGACCTATATTGAAGTGGCTCTACTGATATTCTTTGCTGCGATATGGCTTGGGCTTTTATTGGCCAACCGAATTGTCTCGCCTCTTGGGGAAATGGTTAATGCGGCTGAGAAAGTTCGTGGTGGTGACCTTGATACGCGGGTGAATGTGTCGGGTGTTTGGGATGAAATTGGCGATTTGGCCAATGCATTTAACCGCATGACGCGGCAGTTATATACCCAACGCCAGGATCTTGTATTTGAGCATAATATATCAGAGCAACGCCGGGAATTTTCGGAAGCAGTGCTTTCTGGAGTCAGCGCCGGGGTTATTGGGTTAACACCAGAGGGCAAAATTACTGTTATCAACACATCAGCAGAAGCCCTGTTGGGCCTACGTGGGCAAGATGTTGTTGGCAGGCCGTTATCGAGTGTTTTAAAAGGTTTTTTGCCAGTATTTACCCGTGCGAAAGATGATATTGAGAATGTGGCAGAAGACCAGGTGAACTTGGAAACGCCACGGGGAACCCGAAATTTGGATGTTCGGGTATCTGCTTATAAAGGTGAACAAGCTGATACGGGTTGGGTGATTACCTTTGACGATATTACCCGCCTAGTTGCAGCACAAAGGCATTCTGCTTGGCGCGAAGTTGCTCGTCGCATCGCTCACGAAATTAAAAACCCGCTAACGCCTATACAATTGTCGGCTGAGCGACTTGAGAAAAAGTTTAGACCGGAAATCACTACGGATCCGGACGTGTTTTCCAACTGTACGCACACTATTATTCGCCAAGTCTCTAATCTTGGTAGGATGGTTGATGAGTTTTCGGCATTTGCTCGTATGCCTGCGCCGATTCTAGCACCTATCAACATATACAAATTATTGGGCGATAGCCTATTTGCTGCCCGTGTGACTTTTCCGGATATAAAATTTTCTGATATAAAAATGCGTTCACCTGAGGTGGAAATTCTCTGTGATGAGCGGTTAATTTCCCAAGCTCTCACCAATATCTATAAAAATGCAGGCGAGGCTATTTCTAGGCGCATTGATGATACTGGCCAAGAAGAGCTGGACGGTCTGATTACAACTAAAGTGAGTGTTGAAGGTGATATGGTATGTATCGATATTATCGATAACGGTCAGGGCTGGCCTGATTTAGATAGGGACAGATTGTTAGAACCATATATGACAACGCGCAAGGATGGCTCAGGACTTGGCTTAGCTATTGTCAAGCGCATCGCCGAAGATCACGGCGGTTCGTTGGAATTGGTGCAAACCCCAATCGATAGAATGGGGGCTCATGTTAGGATTTGCTTGCCAAAAACAGACGCGACAATTGCACCAGTCTTACCTTCTGCCCATAAAATAACTGAATCTATCAATATCAGGATGAAAGTCTCTGAAAGAGGAGAACAATAATATGAGTTTTGAAATACTTGTTGTTGAAGACGAAGAAGATATAAGAAGCTTGATTGCGGGTATATTATCCGACGATGGCTATCCTGTGCGCGAAGCCAATGGGAGCGCCCAAGCATTAGAAGAATTTCAATCTCGGAAACCTTCACTTGTAATCATGGATGTTTGGCTAAAAGGGTCAAATATGGACGGTATAGAATTGATGGATGTTTTTAAGAAGACCGATCCGGATATACCTGTCATCATCATTAGTGGTCACGGGACGGTCGAGACGGCAGTGTCGGCCATTCGCAAAGGTGCATATGATTATATTGTGAAGCCTTTTCCTAGTGAGAAATTATTGATAACGGCAAAGCGGGCTTTGGAGGCCGTGCAATTGCGCCGTGAGAATGCAGATTTAAAAGGGCGTTCGGTCGTGGAAGAGCGTTTAATTGGCCGCTCGTCTGTTATCTGTCAGTTGCGCCAAAAAATTGATCGCATCGCACCTACGAATAGTCGAGTATTGATTTCAGGGCCTTCTGGTGCGGGTAAGGAGTTAATCGCAAGGCTGCTACATGACAAATCTGATAGGTCAAGCGGGCCGTTTCGCGCTGTAAATGCCGCCTCAATGGTACCGGAACGCGTAGAAGAGGAACTTTTTGGCGTTGAGGACGAAACTGGCGTTACCTACAAAACTGGCTTGCTGGAACGGGCGCATTTTGGAACTTTGTATCTAGATGAAGTGGCAGACATGCCCCTAGAGACCCAAAGCAAACTCTTACGGCTTTTGGTCAATCAGCGGTTCCAACGTGTCGGCGGCCAGAATGATGTGCAGGTTGATGTGCGTATAATAACCTCGACCTCTCGTGATTTAGAGAAAGAAACCCAGCTAGGTAGATTTCGCGAAGACTTGTATCACCGTCTCAATGTAATGCCCTTAGAAGCACCGCCATTGATGGATCGCCGCGAAGACATTCCGGAACTGGTTACATATTTTATAAATAAATTGACTGCGTCGACAGGGCTTCCTGCCCGTGAGATCGGGGACGATGCTATGGCGGCTCTACAGGCGCATGATTGGCCGGGTAATGTTCGCCAGCTTAAGAATAATGTTGAGCGCTTGTTGATATTGGCTGGCGGCGATCCTAGCCAGCCGATAACATTGGAGTCTTTGCCGGAAGAAGTTTCGGTTGTGAAAAACACGCCCAACGCCCAAGAAAGTGACCGGATTGTTTCATTGTCTTTACGTGATGCAAGAGAGCATTTCGAACGTGAATATTTACAGGTGCAAATTGAACGCTTTGGCGGTAATATATCGCGAACGGCGGCATTTGTTGGTATGGAACGTTCGGCATTGCATAGGAAGTTAAAGTCTTTAGGTATAAATTCATCAGCGAAAAATGCTGAAGCCACAAAGTCGTCAAGCGAGTAGGGGGAAGGCATGGATATTATTATTTGTGGCGCGGGACGCGTTGGTTATGGTATTGCTAGGCGGCTATCCGCTGAAAATAATTCTGTCACCGTTGTAGATCTGTCCGCTGAATTGGTACAGAACATTTCGACAGAGCTTGATGTACGCGGAATAGTTGGCCACGGTGCCCATCCTAGTATTTTGAAGAAGGCTGGCGCAGAAACGGCGGATATGATTATCGCTGTGACCTATTCTGACGAGGTGAATATGGTAGCATGCCAAATTTGTCACTCACTCTTTGGCACACCCATGAAAATTGCCCGTGTCCGAGCGCAAGATTACCTTGAGGATAGGTGGCGGGATTTATACACGCGGCAAAATATGCCAATTGATATTATTATTTCCCCAGAAATTGAAATTGGTAAGGCTATATTGCGTCGCTTGAATACACCCGGCGCATTTGATGTTGTACCGTTCGCAAATGGTCTGGTTCAGCTGATCGGTATTGAGGTAGACGATGATTGTCCCATAACTAATATGCCCATCCAGCAAATCGGAGAATTATTTCCCAATCTTAAGGCGTCACTTGTTGGCGTGTTCCGGGAAAAGCAATTTTTTGCACCTGACCCGGATGACCAACTGGCAGTTGGAGATAACGCTTATTTTGTAGTCGAATCCGCACATGCGGGGCGCTTGCTTGATATTATTGGTACTAATGAGGAGAAAGCGCGCCATGTAGTAATTTTTGGTGGTGGTAATGTTGGTTCATATGTTGCGAGAGAGTTAGAGAAAGTTTCCGGTGTTCGTGTGCGCATAATCGAATCTGATAAAGCGCGAGCAGAGAAAGCTGCTGAGCAGTTAAAACACACAGTTGTCTTGTGCGGTGATGCCTTAAGTGCGGCAGTACAAGAAGAAGCCGGAGTGAGAGATGCCCAAGGTGTTTTGTGTCTGACTAATGATGATAAAACGAATATCATTGCTGGCATTATGGCTCAGTCAAATGGAGCCGGACAAGTGTTTAGCCTAATCAATGATGTTTCGCTTTTGGATATTAAATCCTCTCTTGATATTGATATGATTATTGACCCACGTGCGACCACTGTGTCTTCCATCCTGCGCCATGTTCGCAAGGGACGTATACTTGATGTCTTTGCCCTAGAGAGTGGTTCCGCCGAAGTTATGGAGGGAGAGGTATTAGACACCTCGCCTTTATCCGGGAAGAGTTTAGGGGAGGCAACAATACCGGACGGTATTGTCATTGGTGCCGTCATAAGAGAAGGTGAAGTATTGCAGCCATCCCCGGATTTGATTGTTTATACTCGCGACCGAATTGTTCTCCTTGCCGATATTGCGGCTTTGAAGCATGTTGAGTATTTATTCCGTGTAAGCGCGGATTATTTTTAAGCTTCTTTGATAGTACAGCTACTAGCATTGGGATTAAGGAAAGAATGATATGGCCTATTCGCGCATATTTCTCTGGTTGGGCTATGCTCTGATATTCTATGCAATCTTAATGTTTATATCTGCACTGGGGGGATTAGCATTTCGGGAGTTCGCCCAAGCAGGTCTATTCATAATTTTGGCTGTTATTACTGGCATTATAGGGTTAATTATTGCCTTTATTGGACAGAATGCCCCGACCCATGAAACCATGCGGGATGCTTTAGTGTTTCTTGTGTTTTTCTGGTTGCTAGTACCACTCATAGCCAGCTTGCCCTACCTGTCATTGCCAGAGATACATAGTTTTTCTCTAGCTTATTTCGAGGCTGCGTCAGCCACTACAACCACCGGAGCTTCAATCCTTAATCCGGATAATGTGCCAAAAACCTTTTTGCTATGGCGGTCTTTGTTACAGTGGAGCGGGGGCGTTTTGGTGGCTACATTCGCAGTCGTTATTCTGGCAGCACTGAATTTAACGGGGATAGGAGAACATCGGTCTTCCTTGTTCACCTTGCGTAAAGGCGAAATTTTTTCGCGATTATTAAGCATTGGCAGCTTGGTGGCGCTTATATATGGGCTGATTGCTTTTGTATGTTTCTTTTTTCTGGTCATATCCGGGACTGCGGTTTTTGACGCTCTTTGTTTGGCACTCAGTGCTATATCGACTGGAGGCTTAACGCCTAAAAATGGCGTCTTAGCGGACTATGTGTCCGGGGTTGGCGGATTGATTTTAGCCGTAACTTGCCTGTTGGGCGCGGCAAATATATCCGTTCTTTGGGATGTTTTACGTAGACGTAATTTGGTGACCTTGCGTGAAGTATTCTTGAATATTGAACATCGTGGTATGTTTGCGATTGTGAGTATTTTGATTATTGCAGGCTTTTTATCGACGGGCGCTTCGCATCTTTATACAGTGTTTGTAGAAGCGACCTATATGGCAAGCTCTACCGGGTTTGATTATCATGTGATCGGCATTGATATGGTGCCAAGTGCCTTGCTAATTGCTATGGTGCTTATTGGTGGCTCCGCTTTGTCTACGGCAGGAGGGCTGAAAATAATCCGTATGCTTTTACTGTTTCGCCATTTGCGTACAGACCTAGATAGAATGAGCCATCCGTCCCGGGTTATGCCCGTTAAATTTCAAGGGCGCACTATAGATGATAAAGCGTTTTTATCAATTTGGATGTATTTTTTCGGTTATACTCTGGTGTTTGCTTTGGGGATTATTGCTCTTGGTGCTTCGGGACTTGAGTTCACCCAGGCCGTTTCAGCTGGTGCATCGGCACTATCCAATACGGGACCTTTACTAGCTGCGACCAATCCCGAAATTTCCTATGGGGATATGAATACCCTTTCTATATCAATTTTGACGGTAATTATGTTGTTAGGCCGAATTGAAATTTTGGCGGTATTTGCGGTAGTTGCGCCGTCTTTTTGGCGTAACTGATTTAAATAGATGAAAAAGAACCTGTACGCGAAATATAGGCTTGCTTTGTCTAAGGCAAGGGCATTAGACAACGGATACGGGGGGACTTGATTAGTTAACAATAGGAGCCAACATGCCTGGTGATAAAAAACAAAATTTACAAGATGCTTTTCTGAACTCCGTACGCAAGTCCAGAACGCCATTAACGATATTTTTGATGAATGGCGTCAAGCTCGGTGGGGTTGTGACTTGGTATGATAATTTTTGTGTACTTCTGCGCCGAGATGGTCAAGTGCAGCTCGTTTATAAACATGCAATTTCAACGATTATGCCTACGGAACCCGTATCCTTGTTTGATGCCGAAACTGCTGATGATTAGACATTTTTCCAATGATTGATGTTGAGGCAAGCCCGCAATATGCTTTGGTTTTACACCCGGTATTAGGTCGAGAAGGTGAAGAACACGCCCGGCTTAAATTAGAGGAGGCCGTATTACTGGCTGGTGCTCTTGGTGTGGAAGTGCGTGGGGATTTGGCTATTATTGTGCGCGACATTAAGGCCAATAACTATTTTGGTAGCGGGAAAATTGACGAAATCTCTGCTGTGATAGGTGAACGCAACATCAATTTGGTTGTGGTCAATACGGCGCTTGCACCTATTCAGCAACGCAATTTAGAGAAGCTCTGGAATGTTAAGGTCATTGACCGTACCGGGCTAATTTTGGAAATCTTTGCCTTGCGCGCTGCTACCAAAGAAGGGCGGCTACAGGTCGAATTAGCACGGCTAGGATATGAGCGATCACGCCTTGTGCGGACATGGACGCATTTGGAGCGTCAAAGGGGCGGGCAGGGTTTGATGTCTGGACCAGGCGAGACACAAATCGAATCCGATCGCAGAATGTTAGCAGATAAAATTGGTAAGTTACAAAAGGACTTGCGCCAAGTACGCCGCACTCGCGCGTTG
>JALSHM010000381.1 GCA_026982235.1 Robiginitomaculum sp.
CCGTAAGCAAGTGATGGCACCCGCCATTAAACTGGCCGAACGCGGCATACCTGTCACTTACGGCATGGCATCAGGGTTGGCATCCAGTAAACAATATCTATCCAAAGACCCATCGACCCTAGAGTATTTCTACAAACCGGGCGGTGCGCTTTATAAACAAGGTGATACGCTCAAACAAAAAGATTTAGCCAAAACCTTAAAACGTATATCCCGCAAAGGCCGCGCCGGGTTTTACGAAGGCAAAACTGCCGAACTTATGGTCGATGAAATGCGTCGCGGCGGCGGGTTGATTACACTCAAAGACATGAAGAATTACCACACAGTAAGTCGCACAGCCGTCAAAGGTACATATAGAGGTTATGAGATTTTCTCTATGCCGCCGCCCTCATCCGGTGGGGTGCATGTGGTGCAAATGCTCAATATATTAGAGGGCTATGACTTACGCGCACTCGAACACAATAGCGCAGATTACCTGCACTTGCTAATCGAAAGCATGCGCCGTGCCTATGCGGATCGTTCCAAATATCTCGGTGATCCGGATTTCTTTGATGTGCCTGTAGCAAAGCTGATCGATAAATCTTACGCCGAGCGCCTGCGCGGCACCATAGACAAGACCAAGGCTAGCCTTAGCGCAGACATATTGCCCGGTCGTCACCTTTCCAAAGAAAGCCAGCAAACCACCCATTATTCGGTCATGGATAAATGGGGCAATGCGGTGGCCGTCACCACCACGCTCAACTTTGGTTTTGGCAGCGGCTATTCAGTCGACGGGGCGGGCTTCTTGCTCAATAACGAAATGGACGACTTCTCCTCCAAGCCCGGCAGCCCCAATGGCTACGGCCTTATTGGCGGCGAGGCCAACAAAATAGAGCCGCACAAACGCCCCCTCTCCTCCATGACCCCGGCCATTGTCAAGAAAGACGGCGAACCGTATTTTGTCACTGGCTCGCCCGGCGGCTCCACCATTATCACTGTGGTTTTGCAAAACATCCTCAATGTCATCGATTTTGATATGAACGCCATGGAAGCCGTCACCGCCCCGCGTATCCACCACCAATGGCTCCCGGATGTCATCATCACGGAGCCAGGTATTTCAGGCGATACGTTAGACATATTAGAGGGACGCGGGTTTATTTTTAGCAACGATAAAACAAGCAAATATGCCCGTACCACATTAGGCCGTGCCTATGCTGTCATGTTAAGGGATGGCTTCTATTACGGCGCAGCCGACCCCCGCTCCCCAACTTCTGGCGCGAGCGGATATTAGACACCTAATAAACACAATCCTGGTATACCCTCTTGATGTCGCCTTCCCAGACGCCGTGGTAGAGTTCGAGTAATTTGTCGGCATTGCTTTTTCCGGTTTTTGCCATATCGTCCAAATCAGCCAAGAAAATGGTTTCGCTTTCACCGTAGGCATTTATTTTCGCCCGGTTTTTTAGGCCTTCGCGGGACAGGGCCAATGCGCGCTTGGCCAAGTCTTGTATGGTGCCGTTTCTGAATTTCGTTTGCAGTCCGTATTTTGGCACGTCCCGGCGCAGCTGGTCGCGTTCTTCTTCGCTCCAATCTTTCACCCAGTCCCACGTCGCGTCCAGAGCGGCTTGGTCGTATAATATACCAACCCAAAACGCGGGCATAGCGCAGAGCTGGTTCCACGGCCCGGTGTCCGATCCGCGCATTTCAAGGAATTGCTTGAGGCGAACTTCGGGGAATATTGTCGAAAGATGGTCTTCAAAATCGTCAATGGTTGGTTTCTCGCCCGGTAATATATCCAGCTTGCCATCTAGAAAATCCCGGAAACTTTTACCTGACGCATCCAGATAATCCTCTCCTCTATGCACGAAATACATAGGCACATCCAAGGCATAGTCCACATATTGTTCAAATCCGAAACCCTCATCAAATGCGAAGGGCAACATGCCTGTTCTATCTGGATCCGTGTCGAGCCAAATGCGCGAACGGTAGGATTTATAGCCATTGGGGACGCCGTCCTTGAACGGTGAATTGGCAAATAGTGCCGTAGTGATGGGTTGCAAAGCAAGACTGACCCGCATTTTCTTGACCATGTCGGCCTCGGATGCGAAATCCAGATTAACCTGCACCGTACAGGTTCGGAACATCATCTCTAGTCCGTGCGTGCCGACTTTGGGCATATAGGCACGCATGATTTTATAGCGCCCCTTGGGCATAATGGGCACATCTTCCAACTTGGTATCTGGCCTAAAACCGAGGGACAGAAAACCTGCGCCAATGCCGTCTGCGATTTCTTTGACTTCGCGCAAATGTCGGTTCACTTCCCCACATGTTTGGTGGATGCTTTGCAAAGGTGCGCCGGAAAGCTCAAACTGGCCGCCCGGCTCTAGGGATACGGATGCGCCATCTCGCTTAAGGGCGATGAGATACCCATTTTCAATCACTTCATTCCAGCCAAATTTTTTCAGACCAGAAAGCATAGCGTGAATGCCTGAATCTCCATCATATGGTAGGGGCTTTAAGGTTTTCAGGTTAAAGCCAATTTTCTCATGTTCTGTGCCAATCAACCACTCGGATTTGGGCTTGCAGCCTGCGGCGAGCCAATTGATCATTTCAGTTTTGTTTTCTATGGGTGGGCGAATTTTATCGGACATATTGGCTTTCCTAGTGACTTATATGAAAGTCTATCATGTATAAGTTTGAACACCTACTTTCAAGTGTCTCGCAACATTGTGATATAAGCATAGAAAAACACCGAGCGTATCCGCCCGGTGTTATAATGCAACGCCTATTAAGGCAAAAGACCTAGTCAACTATTCTTTTGTATCGGTCTTTTCTTTCGGTTTACGGAACTCTTTATCAAAGCGTTCGATGTATTTAGTGCATTTTTCATCGTTGAGCGTAAATTTCCCGTCTAAGAATTCACTTTTATAAGCACGGCGAATATCATCGCGACAGTTCTGCCAGACAATGTCAGCTTCAAATTCACAGCGTTTTCTCAAACTGTCTTTTTCGCCAGCAATAAAGCCTTTCCATTTTCTCGCATTGGCTGCTTCTCTTGAAGACGATGGCACACTGTCAAATGCGGCAGCGGCAGCCTTGCGTTTCGTCGACCAAGGCAATGTGGCTTCATCTTTTTCCGTATAAGGACAATCCGGGCGTTTTTCCAGAGCCGCATCATCATACCGACAAGACGCAATCAGCATCCAAGACTTACCCTGATCGTAACCTAGTTGCATGGCTTTTTTGAAGGCTTCTTCGGCTTTATCACACTGGTTCTCTTTATAAAGAGCCTCACCTAAATCAGCATATAATTTCGCTTTGCCAGATGATCGCGCCGCTTTTTCCAAGGCAGGAATGGCTAATTTATATTCCCGGGCTTGGCGGTACAAATCAGATAATTGCACGAGCTTATCAGGTGTTTCCTTAATATTACCGGCATTCATCTCTCGTTCCAAGATTTTTGCAGCCTGATACGGCATGTCGTAATAGCCATAATACTGAACAACTGTTTCAAGCTCTCTTTGCTGATCCAACGCACCGCCGAGATACAGCATTTTTGTGACTTCAAAGGATTCTTTCTCACGTCCACCATTAGCCAAAAGAGATTTCCAAACCTGCCATAATTGCTTGTCTTGCGGCCAGCGGTTAATCATTTGCTTGGCAATATCGGCCTGTTTTGCAGGCATGTTGAGATTGTTGTACATGAAGTTCAGCAAATCGTAGTGTTTGCGTTCTTTCGGGTTTGCAGCATTAAACCATTTCTCAGCCCACGGCAGGGCTCGGCGATAGTTTTCAGCCTGTGACCAAGCTTGCCATAAATACTCAATATGCTTTGGCTTAAGCTGGCCACCAGCACGGTTCCAATCCTCAAGCATTTGCGCACCGCGCGCCGGTTGACCATTAGCAATCAATAATTGCGCAATATTAACCCTAAGGTTAGAGCTTTCATTTGGTAGTAAACCACCGGACGAAATAGCATTTTCAAAGGCCTGAATTGCTTGGCCATATTGATTAAGTTCGTAAAAATAACTACCTTGCATTTGGTACATTGTAGCTTTTTCATATGCATTCAAGTCCGGAAGCGCCAAAGCTTGCGTAAGCTTCCCAAGGGCGGCACTATATTGCCCATCATTAGCCAGTGTCAAAGCCTCATTGACCATTCCGCCAGCCTTGGCACCAAATTGGCGACCTTCTACGGGTTGCTCTGCCTGATCTTGATTGCGATTAGCGCGCTGTGCATAGGCCTCATCAACACTCAGGGCATACCCCCCACCAACTAATGCGAGAGGTAGAATAAATGTCCGCAGTCCACTTCCGAGGGAATTGAGTAGTTTAGCCTTAGTGTTTGTCTGGGATAGTGAAGCAATCACATCAGTCTCCATTTACTTTTTTTAAAGCGCTTCATTAGCGCTGTATTGTTTTCTACTCAGGAAGAATATTCCCGCGCTCATCCGTTAGCCTAAAGGTGATTTGCGATTCCACACCTTTACGGGCAACGGCACGGCCATCCACGATTTTCGGGTTATATTTCCATTTTAGAACGGATTTAATCGAAGGGCGCTTGAACACACTCCCTGTGCAATATGTGGCAACAACATTAAATGGCGCACCTTGAGGGTTAACATCAAAGCGGACTTTGCAGTGCCCTGATTTCTCTGCGCGCGGCGGCATAATTGGCGGGATACGCACCAATGGTTGAGCATCGCGGTCAGATACAGCAATTTTGAAGCTCTGACGGTCAAGCTTCGGAGTTTCAAAATCAGGAATAGCACCTTCTAGGGAAGCAATTGCAACGGTAGGCTGACTCGCCTGCTGACGCTCAATCATCGGCGGCGGTGGTGGCGTGGTTACACGGCGCACTTTGGCTACCTTCACATCCTTGCGAGTAATTTTCACCTCTTCGGTTTTTGTATTAACCTCAAAGCTTAGCTTTTCGGCTTTATCTTGCAGGACAAATTCACCTTTAATCAACACACGCATTAGTGTGAATAAAGCAAATGTAATGAAGGCCGCTACGGCTATACCACCTATCCAACGTATAATTCCACTCATTCTTTATCTCCTACTCGGTTGCGACACGCGTATCAATGCCAAGGTCTGACATCAATTCTTGCACCTGCATAACAATGCCGGCTTGCGCCTCAGCATCTCCCTGTATCATACCGCCAGCCTTTGGGTTTTCATCGCGAAGCGCCATAATAACTGAACGCACTTCATTTATGTCATAAGGCATTTTATCTATCCAAATTTCATTATCCCGGCTTATCGCCACAATAATTCCCGGCGGCAAATCCACATCTGTAACAGCTTCTGGCTTGTTAGGCTCAATCCCCGGCGCCTTTACAAACACCGAAGTCACTATGAAGAAAATCAAGAGAATAAACACAACATCCAACATAGGTGTCATATTCAACTCTGTATCTTCCGCCTCAACTGCTACACGACTACGTCTTGCCATTTTGTTATCCTATCACATTAAATATTAAATTACAAGCCTTATTGTAACCTTATTACACATCAACCTTTGATAATCTCGATTTTGGACGTCCACTCTCTATCATCAAATTTATCTTTCAATCCTACAAGATGAAGATTGTCAGCTTCCTCGTGAATTCTCAGAATAATATTTGCACCTGGCTTATCGGCCATAATCCCTTCAACCGCGAGCGCTACCCGATCACACTCAGCCCCGCGCCCATCTACAGAGCATCTATTTTTACCGTCAACATAAACGGTAATTGCAGATTTGGTAGGCGGGTTAAGATCCGAGTCTGGCGGTGGTGGCGGCTGAGTTAAATCAATACCAGTTTCATCCAAAAAAGTGGCGGTTACGATAAAAAAGATCAACATGATAAACACGATGTCGAGCATCGGTGTCATATCTACATCGGCATCATCTCCGCCGTGGCGTACACGTCTTTTCATGTTACTCTCCGATTTCTAATGTGTCGGCAAATTTTGCCGTCTCTCGAATACTCAGCTTGGGCAACCAATTGGCAAAATACATGCCGGACAAAGCCACCACCATACCAGCCATGGTCGGAATCGTCGCCTTAAACACACCGCCCGCCATCAATCTGGCACTAGAGGAACCGGATAGAGCCATAATATCGAACACTTCAATCATGCCCGTCACCGTACCCAATAGACCAAGCAGAGGCGCGACAGCGACAAGTGCCTGCACGATACCGACAAATCTATCCGTGTTTAATTTGACCTGGGAAACCAAGTCATCACGTATAGCCCGAGAACGCCAAGATCGCTTATCCTCTCTCGCATTCCACTCCGCCCGCAAACGCGTTTTAAGGGCGCCGTGAGCAAATAAATAATAAGAGAGACGCTCCATAATGAAAGCCCACAACATAAAGGCGACTATCATAATCGGCACCAATACGGTCGTCCCGCCTTGGGCAAAAAAGTCCATCAATCCTTCATAGGCTAGTTTCGGATTTAACCATTCTGGCATATCAATACCTTTTCCTATTCTCTGATTTCACACCCATATCAACCCGATAAAACGGCAAATTTGACGGGCAATTGAGGATCCAGCCTAGACTGGATCCATTTGCTAGCTAGCGAATTAGCCGCGTCGCGCCTCAACATGACGCGCCACGATACCAGCAGACTGCTCCTCCAGCGTTCCTTGAACACCACGCGCAAGCGATGAGCAGAAACTGTGCAAGACCAAGAGCGGAATTGCGGCAATCAAACCAAGCATGGTCGTAACCAAGGCTTCGGAAATACCACCAGCCATCAATTGCGGATCGCCAGCGCCATATATCATCATAGCCTGGAAGGTTTTAATCATACCCGTCACCGTACCCAAAAGACCGAGGAGAGGTGCAATGGCCGCGCCAAGTTTGAGCAAATTAAGACCAAATTCAAGCTTCGGACTTTCTTGAAGAATAGCTTCATCCAATTTCAGCTCAATAACCTCTTCGTCTTTATTTTTAACACTGTCATAAGCCATCATGACACGACCAAGCGGATTGGATTTAGACGGTTGCGCCTTTTTCTTTTGAGCGCGAACCGCTGAGGAGACCAAGAACAAGCGAATAATGTTCAACACACCAAAGATAACGCCTACAATAAGAACACCAATAATAATCTTACCAATTGGACCACCTTGATCCACACGTTCTTTTGTATCTGGCACACGCTCAAGCGCTTTCAATAGGCTACCACGAGTTGGGTCAACTGGACCAAATACCAATTCTGACGGCCCCGCATTCAACACGGCCTGTGCCGCTTTACCAATGGATTTAGGTGGCTGCTTACCCAAAAAAGTGAGAGGCAAAACACCCGGCTCTTTCGAGTTTTTATACTCAAGAAACTTACCGCCATCCGTTGTAAACACATCAAATGGACCGACACGCGTCAAATTCATACTCTCGCCAGGATTTTCGCTATTGCCAACTTTTGCATCAAATTGTGCCACTTCGCGCTGAGCCTCAATCTCTTCCAGCATTAACTGCCAAATTTTATTCAACTCATCCGAACTCGGCAAAGCCTTAGAATTGGCTATTTTACCAAGAACATCTGTACGACCTGGATATTGAGCGGAAATCAAAGAACTATCCAAAGTAGCCTTAAAGCTAGCGGCCGTCGTACGCGCCAAACCGAACACCTCACGAAACTCACCAAGAGCAGAATTCAACTGCCCATCCAAAGCATCAATCCGCGCCTCATTAGCAGCAAATTGCCGTTCCACGCCCCTAACCTGAGCCTCCAACTCACGAAGCTCGGCACGCGCCTCATTTAGCTTTGCAGTTTGCTCATTAGCCCGCGCCTGAAACTCGCGTACTCTCTTATCGTTTTCAGCCTTTGTGGTTTGCGCATCCCTACGCACTTTATCCAACAACTCACCGATAGAGTTAATTTGGGCACTGGCTGGCACCGCCAACCCCGCCATCATTACAGCACCCAGAAACAGGGCACTCAATTTTTTTAAGTTTTTCGAAAATTTAATCATTTGAAATATCCTCTTTCTCTATTTCGCACCAGTCATGGGCGCAAATACTATTTCTGGCGCTGCTTCGCCGTTAGCAATCCGGATGGCCTGACGAACCTGCAAAGCATTACTCGGATCAATCGACTTCCACTCTCTAGATGCCATGTCGAAATAACCAAGCTCCGACTCGTCTTTTGTCATATAAACCAAAGACAAACGACCAAACATCAGGAAATCCACCTTCACACCCGGCTTGTTTGGATGGGCACCTTCGTAACTATCCATACCTTGACCATATGCAACTTCGTTTTTATAGGCCGCAAGCACTTGTCGATACTGCTCGGTTGGCGTGACAGACGGATCGGCCAGCGTGTCTTTAAGGCGCTCCAGACGCTCTTTGCGCTCGCGCAACTTGAACGGCATATCCTCCTCGACAGACCGCTCAATTTCAGCAGCCATCAAAAGCATCATAGGCACCATACCACGCTTAACTTGCTCCACTGAACCAAGTTGACGCTGAAGAGCCTCAATATCCCCAGCTTGCCCACGCAAATAGATATCTTGCTGATCAACAAACAGTTTCATATTATCAATCTGCTGCAAGACAGCTCGGTAATCCCGTGCCGCAGTCTCCGCAGTATCATCCGACCGCTCAACTTGCTTCTGAGCAGCAGCACTTGCTGCAGTTGAACTTTGCGCAACCCGCAAAGCCTGCTCCAACTGCGCCTGCGCAGGCACGGCGACAGCCAATACACACGCTCCAGCCAACAGGACATTCCTAATTCTTGGCCTGATTTTTGAAATTTTCGACATGTCTTCCTTCCGATCTAGTTTCAATAATTTTCGCTCTACAGACCACCCGTATCACGTTTTGGGGCTCGCTTTCCTACTACAGAACCACCAATGAACCCCAAACTAATCAAGGGTTCGAATTTTCACCCAATTTAGGGATTTGGAAATAAAGGCGCCCTCACCACATTCGGCGCAGCTTCCCCGCTTGCTATTTTCACACCACGCCTAATATCTGCTATACTACTTTTAGGTAACTCAACCCACTCCCGAGCATTCAAATCATAGCGCAAAGCCTGACTACCATCGGCCTGCAGATAAACATAAGCGAGGCGACCATAGCGAAGATAGGAGCCGTCAAACACCTCCACTGGCAACCCATTTTTATCTAATTTAACTTTACCATCTTCGTCTTTCTCAAAACGATCATCACCCACACGAATGGTCGGATTGATAGGATGGTCGCCCTTTTGAGCTTCCATACTTTGACCGTAATTAACCTCGAGCTTATAAATATTGAGTGCCTTGCGGTATTTCTCACCGACTGTCGCCGCAGGATCCTTGATAGTTTTCTCCAGTGACTGCAATCTCGGGAGACGACGATTAAGGTCAAATGGGTAATCGGATTTTATTTTATTGGCGATACTGGTGGTCATCTTGCCCACCATAGGGTCAATACTTGCTTTCCACTCCTCTACCCCGTCAATTTGCTCATTGAGCGACTTTATCTCTGCATCCTGCTGAGCCACAAACAATTTCTGCTGAGCCAAACTTATTTTCTGTGCTGAGATTGCCTCCAAAATATTGCTATAGGCGACCTCATCGGCAGAGGCCTGCGCCAACGCTGATGGCGCTATAGTCATTGCCACAGCACCGCCAATCAGAAACGCTTTAACGCTCGAAGGAATATTAACCACACAAAGCTCCCAAATTTCGGGCTATTATCATACGCAATAGCCAACATTGTTATTATTTAAGGATACGCTTACACGGCTCTTTCGGGTTAATCAATCGTTAGGATGTACCAAATTGCATTTTTTTTGCGTTTTTTTGGAAATAAATTTCTTGACTCGCACGTTTTTTTTCGGGCGCACGGTTTTTTTCAGGCATGCGCATTTACATTTTGAATGATGGTTTGGTTTTAAAAATGGTTGGGGCGGCTGGGGTCGAACCAACGATCACGGGATCAAAACCCGTTGCCTTACCACTTGGCTACGCCCCAAAGCGTAAACTCTGTATATGTTCAGAGCCTAGTGAGGGGCGCTTATTATCCCCTTAATTCCAAGAATGCAATCGGTTTTTCACGATAAATTACAGCTTTTCATACAAGTCGGTCACAAAACTGAAAAATGCGCCCCACTGCAAGTTTATTATCGTTTATCGAGAAATGCCTTGGCTATCTCCTATTAGTATGTATAAGTGGGATTTATTATAGCCGCTTCAACAATAAAAGGTACTTCCATGCGTCAATTTTTTGTCTCCTTCTTTGCATCCGTCATCGGCTTCTTTGTCGCCATGTTCTTAATGCTGGTTTTCTTTGTTATAATCATTGGCGCTATGGTCAGTTCCGCGACCAAGAAAGACAGCATCAAAAGTAAGTCCGTTGTTCTATCCCTAGATTTACGCGGCAACATGCTCGATCATAATGGCGGCAACAATATCTTTGGGCGTAAACCCAATTCTGTCATCACCACCGTGCGCGCTCTACACCGCGCCAAAGACGACAAAAAGATTAAAGGCCTGTTTATTCGTGCCAATGGCTGGGGCATGGCGCCTGCGCAAGCCGAAGAAATACGGCTTGCTATCAAAGATTTTCAAGAAGGCGGGAAATTTGTCATCGCCCACGCTCAAGGTTTCGAAGGCACCAGCCTGTCCGCCTATATGGCCGTCTCCGCTGCCGATGAGGTGTGGCTACAAGACACAACCGGATTCTCTCTGGCGGGTATGCGAGCTGAAATAGAATTTCTTGGTGGTGTGTTCGAAAAATTTGAAGCCAAGCCAGAGTTCGTCAAATTTGCCGAATATAAAAATGCTGCCAACACCTATACCGAAAAAACTCTTACCGAACCTCACCGCGAAAGCATAACGTCTCTATTGCAATCCATTATGGACAACAGTGTCAAAAATATTGCGACAGACCGGGACATCACTGAAAAAGCTTTCCTCAATTTCCTCGACAATGCACCCCACAGTGCCGAAAAGGCCAAAGAACTCGGCTATATTGACAAATTGGGGTATTATGTTGACGCCAGAGAATACGCGAAAAAGAAAGCTGGCGGCGAAACCGCAAGCTTTCAGAGCGTTGCGGATTACGGTGCTGGTTTTAACACCGGCCCCATCATCGCTTTTGTCGGTGGCCAAGGGCCGGTTGTCCAGGGCAGTTCCGACGATGGCTCCAACCCGTTCTCCAACAATATCTCTATGGGGGGTGACACCGTATCCGAAGCTTTGATAGCGGCTTCTAAGAACGATAAAGTTAAAGCCATTGTGTTTCGAATCGATTCGCCCGGCGGCTCCGCCGCCGCGTCCGACCAAATTTGGGACGCGGTTATCAAAGCCAAGGACGCAGGCAAACCGGTTATTATCTCTATGGGACAATATGCGGCATCCGGTGGTTATTATGTAGCTGCCCCTGCAGACAAAATCCTTGCTATGCCAACCACAGTTACAGGTTCCATCGGTGTAGTCAGCGGCAAAGTTGTTCTGCGCGATACTTTAGCCAAAGTCGGGTATAATATCGAAGCCATCGAACTGGGCGGCGAGTTTTCCGCCGCCTATTCAGCCTTTGAGCCATGGAGCCAAAGTAATCGTCAAGCCATGTATGATAGTATGGAAGACATTTATGTTGATTTCACCACCCGCGTTGCCGAAGGCCGTGGTCTGTCCATTGAACGTGTGCGCGAGATTGCCCGTGGCCGGGTCTGGACGGGTACACAAGCCAAAGAAATCGGATTGGTCGACGAAATTGGTGGCTTCATGAAAGCCTTAGATGTGGCCAAAGAACTGGCAGATATTGACGCCGACACCAAGGTTCAGATTAAAGTCTATCCGCGCGAGAAAACCGACATGGAGAAGCTAGAGCAAATGTTCAATGTAACAGCCGAAGCCACAGCGAACTTACACGACCTCCAAGCCCTAACAAATTCCCCAGAATTCAAAGCCTTCATGCGCGCCAAAGCCCTAGCAGCAGAGGGCCAAGGCGCACAAATGAAAGCAGACTTGCCAGAGT
>JALSHM010000382.1 GCA_026982235.1 Robiginitomaculum sp.
CCTTACCGATAATTGTGAGGGCAATGCCGTATTTGTGTGCTTGTCTTTTGAGCTTCGATATATTGCGTTCACTAACGCACAACAGCACTTGATAATCATCCCCACCACTAGCAAGCGCCAAACGCGCTTGTTGGTGATTAGCTTGTCCTAAAACCCACCTTGTACTAGCCGTGGACAAGGGAATGGTTGTCAGGAAAATATCCATACCAACAGCCGATATTTCGGCAATGTGTCCCGCATCTGCAAGCAAACCATCCGATATATCGATAGAGGCGCTCGCATATTTTCGTATTGCTTTGCGCAAAGCAAATGGCGGTTCGGGCAAATGGTAAGCCTGTTTCCATGCAGCAGACATATCCTGTGCATTATCCGATGGGTTTAACAGTGCTTTTAACCCTAAATAACTATCGCCAATCTTGCCTGTCACACAAATAAGATCGCCCGGTTTAGCACCAGAACGCAATACGGCGCCCCGCGTCGGCACTGTGCCCATTATCGTGACAGTAAGTACATTTTTGTGTTTCGTCCGTGTTGTATCCCCGCCCCATAATTTCAGGCCATATGTGCCCTGTGCCGTCGCAAGGCCTTGGCAAAAATCCGCGAGGGCAGTCCCATCAATCCGCTCGGACAATGTGAGAGACAAAAAATATCCAGCCGGGTCTGCGCCCTTGGCAACCAAGTCCGATATATTCACCCGGATGAGTTTTTCGGCCAATTGCCCATCAAATTTCAAGTCTGGAAAATGTACACCTTCGACCAAAGTGTCCATGCTGACAATAACATCTAACCCTTTGGCGGGCTTCCAGGCAGCAATATCATCTTTAAGATTGAGAGCCTCTGGTCCCGCAAGGTTACTAAGATATTCAGCAATAAATCCGAACTCATCCATTGTGGGTATCAGGTGTATTTGTCATACTTGCAGGAAGGCCAAATTCGCCAGGGCGACGCTCGCGGGCGAGTTTATCAAGGGCGGCATTGACAAAATTAGGCTCTTTGCCTGCGTAAAAATCTTTGGCCAATCCCACATATTCATCAATAATCACGACGGCAGGCACATCAAACATGCGCAAAAGCTCGTAACTCGCACAGCGCATTATTGCTCGTAAAGTCACATCCAGACGACTGAGCTTCCAATTTTTACCAAGCTTACCAGCAATCGCTTTATCAACCTCCCCTTGTTCAGCCACTACGCCCAGAACAATCAGTTCAAAAAATTCACTGTCGGCACTTACTTCGCCGTCTTTAACTTCGTGTTGTTTCCAATGCTCATTAAACTGTCGCACAACGAATTTGGACTTCTGTTCCGCCAATTCCATCTGGTACAGAGCCTGTACAGCAGATAGACGCGCTAAATGCCGACGCCTTTTCACAGAATGGTTATTGGTCATGACTTGCCGTCTTCTTTCGTATCTTTTTCGGATTCCTCCGCAAGGTTCTCTTCACCAATGAAACTCTCAAAATCTGAAACCTCATGGAAGTTTTTATAGACGGATGCATAGCGCACATAGCCGACACTATCTAGGTGCGGCAAGCTATCCATAACCATTTGGCCAATAATGTCGCTGGTTATTTCAGCTGTGCCAATACTCTCTAACCTGCGCACAATAGCGCTGACCATTCGTTCGATTTGTTCTTCTGTTACGGGGCGTTTTTGCAAAGCAATAGTGACAGACGCGAGCAGTTTATCACGCTCAAATGGCGCACGGCG
>JALSHM010000383.1 GCA_026982235.1 Robiginitomaculum sp.
CTTCATGACTAATTGCGCGCTCGTCCCAAAAGAAATTAGTCTCACTGCATATTGGGTATTTATCAAGCGCATGGAATGCCGCCGAGTTTCGCCACCCAATACACCTTCACTAACTACAGTAATATCACCGAATGCTTCGGATTGAATGTGACAACTGGCACAAGAAATTGTATCATCTATGGACAATGCAGTATCGTAGAAGAGTACACGACCCAATATAGCACCCGCATCGGTAATTGGGTTTCCGTTTTCTGTGAGCTTGTTGATATAACCAGGAATAACAGGGTTTTCGTAGCTCGGTAAATCTGTTAAATCGATATTGCCGTTGAATTTGGCTTGAACCGCATCTTGGTCAACACCAACGTTGATAATGAAAGTATCCGTGGCAGTACCGCCTTTTCCGTCATTTGCAGTCACGGTCACCGTCACATCATTCAGGGTGGCGGGTTTGCCAGTTATTGTACCGCCATTTGCCACTAAACCGTTCGCCGGATTAAATGATACTGTTATAGTTAAAGTATCACCATCTGCATCTGTGAAAGTAGTGCCGCCTTGTGTGGCATCATAATTAACATCAAACCCAACTTGTTCGTTTTGGTCTGCATTTGCGGTTGCGACTACGGGTGATTGGTTAGCAGAAGAAGAAGGAGGGGGAGGGGGAGGGGGAGGAGACGTTGTAGTATCGCTACCGCCACAAGCAGCCAAAATTATCGCAGACGTTCCGACCAATAAATTCTTCAACATAGTCATTCCCTTTCTCTTTGCTTTCTTATATTAGTACATACTAATATAAGAAAGTCAATTCATTTTAACATTGAACCCAAAACTGGCGGATTGTTTTGTGTACACGGTCTCATACGCAACAATCGCAACCAGTATCTGTCCAATCTCTTATTGGCAACGAGGCTTAAATGGCCTAGCTTATAATCAATTTAGGAGGTTAGATATGTTTATTCCCAGCTCGGCCAAAGCCGCCATTTTTCCCGCACTGTTTTTTGCGCTTACAGCTTGCTCGCAAGCACAGAAAACAGATGATAATCCTGCGCCAAAGAGCGCCCAAGCCATTCACGAGCAAGCCCTTATTTTGGACAGTCATATAGACATTGAGTTTGACCTTATAGCCGATGATATGGATCCATGGTCAAGTGGCAAGAGCTTGGCTAATTTGGACACTATGGAAGCTGGGGGCATGGACGGGGCTTTCCTGATAGCCTTTTCTCCCCAAGGAGAACTTACAAAGACGGGGATTGCAAAAGCACGCGCTATTGCCGAAACCCGCTATAAGGCGATTGCCCGCCTAGTGGAGAAACACGCAGACCGCATCGAACTGGCATTATCTGCTGATGATGCGCGGCGCATTCACAAAACGGGAAAACGCTTTGCTTTTATCGGAATTGAAAATGCATTCCCACTTGGCAATTCCGTTGACGATATTCCCATGTGGCATGAACGCGGCGTGCGTTATATGGGCATTACCCATGTCGGGCATAATCAATTTGGTGATAGCTCTAATCCAAGATATAGTAAAGGTGATGCAAAAAGCTTGCACGGCGGATTATCCGCACTTGGTAAAGAGCTTGTTACGGCACTTAATGAGGTCGGCATTATGGTAGATGTTTCCCATGCCGGTAAAGCAACAATGCTGCAAGCCGTAGCCTTGTCCAAAACACCAGTTATCGCTTCACATTCCGGGGCGGCGGCTGTGA
>JALSHM010000384.1 GCA_026982235.1 Robiginitomaculum sp.
GACAATGTTGCAGATAGAAATGGTGTGATAAACAAGGATTATCCCGGCGTAAAAACCGAAGTGGTTCACGCTGGTATCAAGCCGGTTATCCGTATTCCTTACGCCCTGTTTGATAAAGAAAATCTGGATAGGCTCAAAGCCCGTATCCCTGTCGGAACAGTGGTGCGCAAAGAAACCCTGCTCACCGAAGCCCAGTGGAACCGGGTCAAGTTGGATAAGGTTGCCCAAAAACTCGAAGTCTCAGGTCGCACCGAAGACCCCGCAAATCCGCTCTATGTCCGCCGCCGTGACGCCTTAAAAACATCCGTAGCCGAAGCCAACAAAGACCGAAAACCCAAGGTCAATCCAAAACTCGGGCTTGATGGTTGTTGCGGGCGCGGCTGTAATGGCTGCCTCATGTTCTGGAACGACCCCGCCTATGCCAAGGCCCGCAAAATAATGGCAAGCAAAAAACAAGGCCAAATGCTCAACAAAAACATGCGCGAAAATGTAAGCGCGGCGGAGTAATTTAAACCCGCTCATACCCAAATACAAAAAAATCCGTTCATACCCAGCTTGACTGGGTATCCAGCGAATAAAGAGTAGGCGAAGCCCACACATTATTGTTCAACTAGATTCCCGCTTTCGCGGGAATGAGCGGAAATATAGGGTGAGTATGAGCGAGATTGGACCTACCCCCCAAACTCCATAATCACGTCATCAACCGCCAAGTTATCACCTGCTTGCGCGTTGATTTTTGACACTATGGCTTTTTTCTCCGCCCGGAGTGTGTTTTCCATTTTCATGGCTTCGACCACGGCTAGGGCTTGGCCATCTTGGACTTCGTCGCCTTCTGCGACCATTATGTCAACCACGACGCCTGGCATCGGACAGAGGAGGAGGTTTGAGGTGTCTGGCTCGATTTTTTCGGGCATCAGCTCGGCCAAAGCCGCCTGCGCAGGTGTGCGGACTTTGACATCTATATCGGATCCCCGGTACTGGACACGGTAACCTTCGGGGATTGGCGTGGCTGCGAAAATAAATGGCGCATTATCCACCAAGGACGTGACCAAGCTTTGCCCCGGCGCCCAGGCGGTGGAGATTTCCAGCTCTATGGCGGCTTTGTCCGTGCCGTCCGTGGACGTGACCAGTGAACTACCATTAGTGCGCTCGGTGGTGATGTCATAGTGCCGCTCCCCGACCTGTACGCGCACATCGGTCGGGATAGCGCGGTCGTGATGGGCGAGAACACCAGAACCACTGGCTGCACGCTCTGCCAGTTTTTGCGCCATCAAGGTGCAGACACTAGCAATGGCGCGGGCATGGCCGGGGTTGAGCGGCACACCTGCAAAACCGTCCGGATATTCTTCGGCAATATAATTGGTGGAAATATCGCCGCGCATGAACCTGTCGCACTGCATGACCGCACTTAGGAATGGGATATTGTGCCCGACGCCCTTAATCTCGAATGCATCCAGCGCCGCCTGCATGGCTTTGAGTGCTATGCCCCGGTCTTCGCCCCATGTACACAATTTGGCGATCATCGGGTCATAGAACATAGAAATCTCGCCGCCTTCATAGACGCCCGTATCATTGCGGACTATGGCACCGCCCTCGGTCTCACCTTCGGCGGGCGGGCGGTAACGGGTTAAGCGGCCAATACTGGGCAGAAAATTGCGGTACGGGTCTTCGGCATATATGCGGCTTTCAATCGCCCA
>JALSHM010000385.1 GCA_026982235.1 Robiginitomaculum sp.
CTTCGATCTGCTGCTTTTCAGCGGCCAGCTTGTCATTCTCGGCTTTGATTTCAATTTCTTGCAGCTTGTTCAACGCCCGCAAACGCATATTGAGAATGGCATCGGCTTGGCGTTCAGAAAGCTTGAATGCTTTAATCAGCTCGTCCTTGGGTTTGTCTTCAAAGCGGACAATACGAATAACCTCATCAATATTTAGATAGGCTATCATCAGACCCGCAAGGATTTCCATACGGTCTTCAATTTTACCAAGGCGTTGGCGCGAACGGCGACCAAGTACATCACGGCGGTGGTCAAGGAAGGCTTGAATAACATCGCGCAGGCCCATAACGCGCGGTGTCCCCGTCGCGTCCAGCACATTCATATTCAAACTAATGCGGTTCTCAAGTTGGCTGGATTTGAACAGGCTTTCCATCAACATTTCAGGGTCGATATTTTTGTTCTTAGGCTCCAGTACCACACGAATATCCTCGGCACTTTCATCGCGGACATCGGCCAGCCACGGATTTTTCTTACCGTCGATAAGTTCGGCTAATTTCTCTATAAGTCGGGATTTTTGCACTTGAAAAGGGATTTCAGTCACAACAATTTGCCATTGCCCGCGCGGTAAGTCTTCGATTGTCCAGCGTGCGCGCACCTTAAACCCGCCGCGCCCGGTGGCATAGGCCTCGACAATGTTTTCGTGTGGCTCAACAATGACACCGCCTGTGGGGAAGTCTGGGCCTTTGACATGGTCAAGCAGTGTTTCAATGCGGGCTTTGGGGGATTTGATTAAGTGTAGCGCCGCATTACAGATTTCCGCCGCATTATGGGGCGGGATAGATGTGGCCATGCCCACGGCAATCCCCATAGAACCATTGGCCAACAAATTTGGGAAACCCGCAGGCAGAACCACTGGCTCTTCGTCTTCTTCGTTATAAGTGGCGCGAAAATCTACGGCGTCTTCTTCCAGGCCTTCTAACAAAGCTTTGCCAGCTTCGGTCATGCGGGCTTCGGTATAACGCATAGCCGCCGCGCCGTCGCCGTCAATATTGCCGAAATTACCCTGGCCGTTAATCAGCGGATATCTGGAGGCAAAGGTCTGGGATAATTTGACCAGAGCATCATAAATCGACGCATCCCCGTGGGGGTGATATTGCCCCATCACATCGCCTACAATCCGCGCACATTTCTTGGGTGCGCTTTCAGGATTAAGCTTGAGCTGGCGCATGGCATAAAGAATGCGCCTGTGAACGGGCTTGAGCCCATCGCGCACGTCTGGCAAAGCCCGCATAGTGATGGTCGCCATAGCATAGGCGAGATAGCGCGAGCCAAGTGCATCGTCGATATTTTCTTCGATAATATTGATGCCCGGCGGCTTGCCGCCAGACATGCTATTTTTGTCTTTTGTATCGTTAGTGTCAGTCATGAAAAGTCCAATTGATGATTCGGTGCAAGCTTACAGAATTTTATGCAAAGGGGATATTACTTGATTAGTGTCTGTGGACATTTAGATTTCCCAAACCAGTTTAAATCTGTTTCTGGCTTCCTTTTAGGAGGTTACTAGGCGCGAAAAATGGCTGGTTATGGGGTCGTTTGCGAGAGGGGGCGAAATGACACCCTAAGGAATTATCCAGTGGTATTCGCCAGTGAGTATTATGTGTTTCCATCCGAGCGGAGTGTTTCAATAGATTTATTGGCACTTTTTGAACAGT
>JALSHM010000386.1 GCA_026982235.1 Robiginitomaculum sp.
CCCCGTACTATCATGCTTGCGCCAACGGTTTCAACAAAATGTATCAGTAAACCTTCAAACGGAAGCACCTCTACCTCGCAGTCGCCTTTGATGTCCACGAGAGCCTCTTGCACCATATCCGTGCGTTCAGTCAGGGTAAACAACGGGTTCTTGCCGCTATTAATAGCCACGCCAATCACCAATTTATCGCATAGCTTGCAAGCCCGGCGAATAATATCCAAATGCCCATTGGTTAGCGGATCAAATGTCCCGGGATAAAGCGCTGTTCTTTTTGTCAATTTAGTCATGACGCCCTTATAACTGGCCAAATAATAAAATCCAGCGCATTTCTCTTAACTTTCACCCATATATTGCAACATTCGAAATTGGCAAAATATTGTTATTTTCGCATTTAAGTGCAATACCTCTCCCCCCGCTTTTATCCTTTAGGGCATCCCGGCGTAGGCCGGGAATGCAGGTATCCATCGACATAGCCTGTGGTAAAACTGCATGCTCAAATCATAGAGACCCCTGTACTCACAGGGGGATAAAAGCGGGATGTGGGGTGGTTTAGTGTTTGGAAATCAATCACTTGATCGAATTATTTTAACACCATCTTTTTTATATGCCTCACTTGCTAAAGCATCTGCCTGCTTAAGGCCAACCTGTAACAAGTGGGAAATTTCCTTTGTACTTATTCCTGGGTTTTCTCTTGCGAGGTCAATTGTCGTATGTACCAAAGCGGAGCTAATTGGGTTTTCAAATGTCCAAGAAATTCCCCATTCCCTGCCTATACGAAGTAGCGATTTATATTTTTTAAATTCTTCTGGCCAAACGTCATCCTCTAGAATCTCACTAGCTTTAGATGCCATCATACGTTTCAAGATAAATATGTCATTGATCCGTTCCTCACCAGCTACCATCCAATACTGTTTACAAGATTGACACTGTGCTAACCAAAGCCACCATAGTGGTTTTCCATATTTCACTAACTCATTGAATGATTCAAATACCGGATCATGATTGCCCATTTCCACAACATCATCGTTGGACAGGGTGTGGCACATGCAATCATACACCATCAAAGCATTCAATTTAGCCTTGAGATTAGTCTTCAGAACGAACACTTCATCACTTTTAGAATAATCAGTTGAAATTAGCATTAGATAAAAGTCTGGAGAAAACAAAATTTCTAATTTTTCAGCTTGATAAATCCAATTTTCAAATTCCCGCACCGCAATATCGCCACGCACAAAACGCCAAATTTTATCTATCAAATCTTTGCTTGAACGCATTATCTAGGCATAAAACATCTGAGGTTCAAAGGCAAATTGTAAATTTTGCACAGTCCTATTCCTGCACCTCGACTTCATCCTCCTCATCATCCGTCTCTTCAATCCTCTCCACCGAAACCACGTGTTCTTGGTCTTTTACGCGGATTACCATTACGCCTTTTGAGGAGCGGCTTATTATGCTGATGTTTTTTACTGGGCAGCGGATGAGTTGACCGCCGTCTGTTACAATCATAATTTCATCGTCATCGGATATGGACATTGAGCGCACCAATTTGGCGTCTTCCTTGTCTTTACGGCCTAGGTCTTGGGCGCTAACGCCCTGCCCGCCCCGGTTCATGCAGCGGTAATCATAGCTGGATGAGCGTTTGCCGTAACCGTCTTCGGCCAAGGTTAGCAAGAATTGCTCGGCGGCTT
>JALSHM010000387.1 GCA_026982235.1 Robiginitomaculum sp.
TCGGGCGCGGTCAGAACGGCAAGATATTTGCTCTGCGCGACATATGCCCCCACCGCGCCGCACCACTATCTGCCGGTGAAATTCTGGATGACGGCACGGTTCAGTGCCCATACCATGGCTGGCGCTTTAACCAACAGGACGGCGGGTGTACACATATCCCGGCTATATGTTCCGGTCAAAAAGACCCGGCGGGCGGGATTAAAGTCCGGACTTATCCGGTACGCGAATACGGGCAATTGATCTGGGTCTGGATAGCGGGCGATACGAAAACCAATGCCGCGCCAGATATAGACCCGCCCCATTGGGATATGGCCGATAAAAAACCTTTGTTTATTGAGCGTTTGACCTTGAATTGCCATGTAGACCACGCGGTCATTGGCTTGATGGATCCGGCACATGTTTCCTTCCTACACAGGCAGTGGTGGTGGCGCACAGGCGGGAGCCTGCACGAAAAAGAAAAACGTTTCGAGCCGCGCGAACGGGGATGGGCCATGGCCGCCCATACGCCCTCGTCTAATTCTTTGGGTTATAAACTCCTTGGCGGCAAACCGATCACAGAAATTGCATTTCGCCTCCCCGGTGTGCGCACCGAAGAAATCCAGGTCGGCGAAAAGCGGTTGCTCTCCTTCACCGCCGTTGTTCCCGTTGACGAAAACAACACAGAAATCACCCAAGTGTTTTTCAATGATTTCGCAGTGGTTAAGCTGCTCAAACCCATCATCAAAAAAGGCGCTAGCATTTTCCTCAACCAAGACGGGGATATCATCAAACTCCAAGCCGAATGCCTGAAACACGACCCACGCCTCATGCTCATCGACGACGCAGATCGCCAAGCAAAATGGTATTATATGCTCAAAAAAGAATGGGCAAAGTCGCAGGCAGAAGGGCGGGCGTTTGTAAATCCGGTGAAAACAACGACGCTACGGTGGCGGTCTTAGCGAAGACGACCTTGCAATTTCTATAATTCTATACTATGTAGCAAAGTATAGAATTAAGGAGACATCATGGGACTGTCCATAAAAAACCCCGAAGTCGAACGGTTGGCTCGCAGAATAGCCAAAAAGCGCGGTCTGTCTCTAACAGGTGCAATCCGGTATGCCCTCGAACAAGTCGACGAAAAACCTAAGAAAGCGGACAAAGCTACACAGGAAAGGCGGCGTAAAGCCATTGACACTTATTTGGCGGCTTTAAAGAATACTCCGATCAATTACGATTTGACCGAGGATGAAATTCTTGGCTATGATAAAAATGGTATACCGACGCAATGATTGTAGATACATCCGCTTTTGTTACCATTTCGTTTGAGGAAGACGGGTATCTTGATTATTTGAATGTTCTGCGGTCAACAAACTTGGTTCTGGTTCCTACTTCCGTTATTCTTGAAGCTACAATGGTATTGAAAAGTCGGATGGACTTGATGGCTGTTAACGAATTTACCCGGTTTGTAGATAACCTTGGAGCAACAATTATTAGCTTCACACCTAGGATGGCAACTTTAGCGCAAGACGCATTTCTCAAATATGGCAAAGGACAAGGACATCCCGCACAACTTAATTTTGGAGATTGCATGGTCTATGCGGCAGCAAAAGCGGAAGGTGCGCCGCTACTCTATGTCGGTGATGATTTCGCCTATACGGATATCGAAAGTGCTGTAGGTTAAACAAGAGTATCCTCCCTACAAGGCTCAT
>JALSHM010000388.1 GCA_026982235.1 Robiginitomaculum sp.
TTTTCAGGCCGCATTGACCCTAATGTTACACGCAAAGCCGGCGTGTTCGCGCCACGTTCTGCGAAGTGGTCAAATATGCAGCTATGAGCCAGTTAGGCCTAATTGGCAATAGCTGCTCATCCACCGGGTAATACTGCTCTACCTGACGGCCAACATGGTCAAAGACAATTAGGCCCGAGGCAATAATCCGATCATTGGATTGCACGCTATCATAAACCGCGCCGTCCTTCTTGGTTTGTAGCGCACGGTCCAGACACATTACGATAAGTGAAAACTCAGTGACCATTCTTACTCTGCGATTAACATATGCAAAATTGGCATTGCTATCATTTATTTTTTAACGACTTCCAGATATTTCGCTTAAGTTGAAATATTTTCGTGTCTCTGTGAACTCCCTTTATGAGTAAATGGCGGTGAATGGTTGCTGAATGCGTGAAGAAGAATTTTGCGGACAACTTTGCAGACGCAATGTTACGCGCATCGCATCGCCATTTGCAAATTTTGCAATCAAATTGTGTGAAAACAGCATCTATCAACAAGCTGATCGCTTGTTTCCCAAATGGATGTCCGGTCGCTTTTGCGCCAAAAACAACATAACCAATTTCAAGACTGCGACACTTTGGATCAGCATGCATCAGGCTAACTTTGCCAAGGATGGCTCCAGAGGTTTTCTCGACAATAACATAGGCCGCAAAAGCGGTATGGGACAAAAAATGCCACAGATGTGATCTATACATATCTAAAGTTTCGAATGGTCCGTCACGTAGGTAACGCCATATATTATCGTCTTGAAATAAGGCAAACAGCGATGCCGCGTGTCGTGCGGGATCGAGCGGGACCAAATTAATATCAGCCCCGCGTATTTCAACCGACGCAAGGGTAGGATCAGGCCACAGATTGCACATCTGATTTGCCTGTCTCCGACCTCATCGAGAAATGTGTAAAACGATTAGGCTGATAGTCATAGTGCATTTGGTGGGGGAGTCCGTCCAACGCAGCAAGCACAGCAGTTGCAATGGCAGGTGCTTGTGCAAAGCCACCTGTGTTGTGTCCACCTGTAATGATACACTTGTTGCCACTGTTTGTTTCTAGAATCTCGAACAACCCAAGGCTGGTCGAGGTCCATGGACGCACACAATATTTAAGGCTGTCGCGCACGGAATCGCTATCGACAAGATTTTGGTAAAGTTCTGGAAAATACTGCTTGGCCGTGTCGATTACGCCATCATACATTTTTTCCAAAAGTTCTGAGTCGATATTTGTGGCATCAAAGCCGGTAAAGCCATAGCCGGACCCAATGATGATCGCGGGGTTGCCATTCTCATCTGTTGAAATAGTAACATTGGAATCCTCAACGATATGCCCTTTACGAGCCAGTTTGAGTGAATTATTCAATGCGTTTTTTGTGCAAGGCAATGTTAGCCAAGCACCCAGAACACCACAAATTTTATCGTTGGACGCCGTGGTTTTAAGCATATTATTGGCATAACAACCTGGCGAAATAACCAGATTATCGACGGTGAATTCAGTGTCACCAGAAACCAGATGTGTAACCTGACCCGTCGCATCCTGACGCATAGTGTCAATCGATGTATCCCACTGAAATTCCGTGCCAAGATTTTGTAGCCTTTCAATTAGGCCGTCAATAAAATCATGGATCTTGAGTGTAAATCCATGAACGTAAATGC
>JALSHM010000389.1 GCA_026982235.1 Robiginitomaculum sp.
TGATAGCTCGTGGCAATTTTTTTGCCCTGCACGTCGCCTATATTTTGCACAATACCATTTTTATCTGCCGCCAAGCATAGATTACATTTTGAAAACCCAAGGCGGCGTAAAATGTGCAAATCTAGAGCCTTGCTGCCCAAAGTCTCTTCGGCAAAAACATTCTCGCCCACCAAGCCAATATCGGCTGCGCTAGTGGCGACAAAATTGGGGATATCATCATCGCGCACCAGCAATAAATCAATGGGCAGGTTTTTTACCCGCGCCAGCAGGCCGTCCCCGCGCACGGAAAAATTCAGCCCGCATTTTTTGAACATGGCAAAGCTATCATCGGCCAGCCGACCTTTTTTCTGTACGGCAATACGTAAGCGGTTGGGCATTTAGCTCTCCTTTAATCTGTCCAGAATCGTCCGGTAACCTTGGTGGGGTTCTTCGTTCAAGAACCTTGCTACCCGGCCAATAGTTGTCGTGCTCACCCCGGTTTGGGCATTTATCTCGCGGTAGGATAGCCCGCCCTTATCCAAAAGCTTGGCCACATGCCAACGCTCGGACAAAGCGCGGAGTTCTGCGGGCGTACAAAGATCGACCAAAAACCGCTCCATTTCGCTAACAGTTTCCGCCAGCTGTAAGGCTTGCGCCAGTTGTTTGCTGCGCTGCGTGTTGCGCTGATTATATTGTTTTCCCATACCGAAAATCCATAATGACACTGTATTAACGCGCTAATACAATATCACAGACCTATAGCAAGAGGAAATTTCACAAAATCGCATGTTTTTTGTCTTGGTGATGGTTTTGAGCAAAGGTGTCGGCAAATGCAAATTACTTGCTTTTTCCTATCAAAAGCCATTAAATAAATCATCACTTGCCGCTAGCGCTAAAGGAATAATTATGTCTCACCAAGATCAAGCACATAAAGACCCCGTTTATAAAGTCCCTGCCGGGTTTAAAAAACAGTCGAATTTATCGCCTGCAAAATATGCAAAAATGTATGCGCAATCTATCGCAGACCCGAACGAATTCTGGGGCGAACAAGGGCGGCGGCTGGATTGGACGGTACCTTATACCAAGGTCAAAGATGTGAGCTGGGATAAGTCTGATTTGCATGTGAAATGGTATGGGGACGGGGTTTTGAATGTCGCGGAAAATTGTATCGACAGACATTTGGAAACACGCGGCGACAAGGCGGCGATTATTTGGGAGGGGGATAGTCCGAATGCAAGCATTACCCTGACCTACCGCGAACTATACCACGAGGTTTGCCGTTTTGCCAATGTGCTGAAAAAGCTCGGTGTGCGCAAAGGTGACCGGGTGACCATTTATATGCCAATGATATTGGAAGCCGCCTTTGCCATGCTGGCCTGTGCGCGTATCGGTGCGGTGCATTCTGTGGTGTTTGGCGGATTTTCCCCCGAAGCTCTGGCCGGGCGGATTACCGATTGCGATAGCACATTTGTTATTACGGCGGACGAAGGTCTGCGCGGGGCTAAGCCAATTCCGCTCAAGGCTAATTGTGATGCGGCTTGTGAGATAGCGGGCATAGTTAAGACTGTTTTGACCGTGCAGCGCACGGGCGGTGATGTGACTATGAAAGATGGCCGTGATGTCTGGCTACATGAAGCGCTGGAGGGCGTATCCTATGATTGTCCGGCAGAGCCTATGAACGCCGAAGACCCTTTGTTTATTCTA
>JALSHM010000390.1 GCA_026982235.1 Robiginitomaculum sp.
CTCTAGGGTTTTTATGCGGGTGGTTGTTGCGGTGATAGCGGCCTGCACGCGGGCTATGCGGCCCTGTTGCTGATTAATCCTGCGCAGCAAAGTCCGCGCCCGGCGACTATATTTGCCCGCCGCACGGATTTCTATATCCAAAGCCGCTTGCAAATCTTTGCGGCGAGATTGCGCCTTGTGCAAATGGGTGCGCAAAATCGCCAGCCGATCTGTGCGTCGTGCCAATCGTGCTTGGGTGTCGCGCAGCCGCACATCTAAACTGTTCGCGCGTTTATCCGCCCGCGCCTGCACACTTTCCGCTTGGGCTTTAAGGGAAGCCCGCTCGGCTTGATTGGCGTTTAACTGGGCGCTCAAATCCGCAATCAATACCGCCAGTGCATCCAGGCGCACCTGGTCGCAATTGTCATTAGCTGCGAACACGGCTATGGGGGTGAGACCAAGCCAGACTTTGGAGGTGGTCGGGCAAGGCCCGGAAAATTGATCCTGTGAATCAATTTTAACCGCAAAAGGCCACGTTAGTGGCTTTGAGCGAATAGTATCACCCGTATTGCCGTTGGTTTCGGATATCAGATGTACTTTATTACGGGAATTCATAAATCTTTGGACTAGGAAGCTTTTTTAACAATTTTATAGCCATCGCATAATATGGCCCGCAATCATTATTAACTGCCCCCATATCTAATAGTTCAATCAATTTTATATATTCAATGAATAATACCAAGCACATAAGCTCGTTATCAGTGTAAGCATCCAAAAGAAAATCAACGTCTCGTTCAATGTATTGTAACGCTGAATAAGTTACAATACCTACGTTATTATCGTACATATGTTTCATAGAGATTACCATGAAAGAAGGTAAATAATAAGAGGCTGCTTCTGATACTAGAAACCCTAAACATTCTGAACCCTCAGAACCATAGCTATCTATTAGTGAATCAAGAGTAACTTCTTGCCATACCTTTCCTTTAAAATAGGATTCGATTTCACGCGCCTCACTACAATCTGATGATATATAGGATGCAAAGCTAGGACGGCCAAATGAGTCAAAGTCTTCGTTAATTCGCGAAATTAATTGTTTCTCCAACATTCTGCTCTCTACTTTCCTGACAATCTTTGACATCTCATTATTGCCTCTAACGCTTGTTGTGCGGCTCGCTGATGCCCCGGGTCACCACCACCGAAACAAGCGTTATTAATTCTTTGCCTAGCACTTAGGCACTGCTGTCCTTGACTAATATTTGTTTGCATTTGAGAGGTAGACATCCCTCCATCGCATCTAAATCGAACCGACTTGCACTGTTTGTTAACAGCATCTTGAAATCTTTGTCTATTATTATCATCACACCGATTTCCGTTGCTCGTGTTTACTCTGGCAGGAGTAATTGGAATAGGGATCGGTACTGGCTTTGCATCATCACAATCTGCATTGTTAGCAGCATTTATAGCATTGATATTCTGCCATTCATAATACCCAGCAGCAGCAATGCCGCCGACTGCGTACCCAATTAAAAAAGCAGCTCCGGGCCCTTTTGATACGGGTTTCCTAGCTAAAGCAGCAATCATAGCCATGGCTTCTGCATAAGCAGCACCCCTTGGAAATGTGCCGATATCACTCAAGCCAAGCGGGTCAATTGTCCCCATAGGATTCCCACCCACATAGGCGTATCTATTCAGCCCGCCTG
>JALSHM010000391.1 GCA_026982235.1 Robiginitomaculum sp.
GATAATGTCTTCATCTGCTTCGGAGAAGACGGGGGCGACCAGCCAGCTATTACGCATTATTTCGGCTTCTAATTGCCCGCCTTGCCAGCCCGCATAACCAAGCGCCAGCACGGCGCGCCTGGGGGCGTTGGATTTTGTCAGGGCGCTCAGCACCGACTTTGATGTGGTCAGGGCGAGGGTGTCGCTCAGGGGCAGGCTGTTATTGGGGTCGGTAAAATCTCTTGAATGCAAGACAAAACCGCGCTCAGTTTCTACTGGGCCGCCGTAGAGAACTTGTGTGTCTTCATTCGTGACCTGACCTTTGACGTTCAGGTGGGGGAGCATAGAGGATAATTTTAAATCCGGCTTGGGGCGGTTGATGATGATGCCCATGGCCTGTTCCGCATCGTGCACGCACATATAAATAACCGCGTTATGGAAACGTTTATCCATCATAGCCGGACTGGCAATAATAAGCTGCCCAGCTATATAGCCGTCGTCTTCACCAATTCCGTCAATTTTGCTCTGCGCGCTTATAGCCATAATTCATGGTGCCGCCCCTACGGATGAAAAGCAAGCCCGAACCGCAAACAGAATCGGTCTTAATGTATCTTGAAAATTGTAAAATAATCCCTATATATTATGAAAGGAGAGAAAATATGGGAATCAAAATAGGAGATAAACTCCCCACAGCTACATTTATGCATATGGGGGAAAATGGGCCAGAGCCTATTACATCTGGGGATTTATTTGGCGGCCAGAGAATTGCGCTATTCGCAGTACCCGGCGCATTTACACCAACATGTTCGGCCAAGCATTTACCCGGATATGTGGAAAATGCAGAGGCTCTTGCCGCTAAAGGCATTGATAGAATCGCCTGCTTATCCGTCAATGATGTGTTTGTCATGGATGCATGGGGGCGTGAGCAAAATGTTGGCAAGAACATTGACATGTTAGCTGACGGGAATTGTGATTTTACCGCAGCCATAGGGCTTGAGCTAGATGGCACGGGTTTCGGCATGGGCAGGCGTTCACAGCGCTATGCTATGATTGTCAATGACGGCGTGGTCGAAGCTTTGCACGTAGAAGACGGCGGCGAGTTCCGCGTTTCTGCGGCGGACTATATGCTGGAAAACATGTAACGCGCACACGCACAAATCAAATAACGAAATAAAAAGGAAATATCATGGATTCAGTAATTGTCATCGGCGTACTTGTCGTCTTAGCCTTAGCACTTCTCAAAATGATTGTGAAATTCGTACCGCAAGGCATGGAATACACGGTTGAAACATTTGGCCGCTATACGCGCACTCTGAAACCCGGGCTTGGTATATTGCGCCCGTTTATCGACAAGGTTGGCTACCGCATGAATATGCGTGAGCGGGTGATTGATATTCCGTCCCAAGACGTGATTTCCAAAGATAATGCCATGGTGACCGCTGATGCGGTTGTGTTTATCCAAGTGATAGACCCGGTCAAAGCAGCCTATGAGGTTAACAATCTTGATAACGCCATCATCAATCTATGCTTGACCAATGCGCGGACTGTGGTCGGTGCAATGGACTTGGACGAAGTGCTGTCGCAACGTGAAATGATTAACGCGAAATTGCTTGGTGTGATTGATGCGGCAACCGATTCGTGGGGCGTAAAAGTCACCCGGATCGAGATTAAAGATCTATCCCCGCCCCACGACATTACCCAAGCCATGAACAAGCAAATGATTGCCGAGCGTCAAAAACGTGCGGAAATCCTTGAAGCCGAAGGCATGAAACAGTCCGCAATTCTGCGCGCCGAAGGTGAAAAAGAAGCTGCCGTGCGTGAGGCCGAGGGGCGCAAGCAAGCCGCATATCTTGATGCAGATGCTCGTGAACGTGAAGCCCTCGCTGAAGCGAAGGCTACTGAAATGGTCTCGACCGCTATTGCCAAAGGGGACGTCAATGCGATCAATTACTTTATCGCACAGGACTATGTTGCCGCCTTTAAAGCCCTGGCCACATCGCCGAACCAAAGCACGGTTATTGTACCGGCTGAGCTATCAGGCCTAGCCTCTACGGTTGGTGGTCTATCGGCTTTGTTAGAAGCGGGTAAAGCTAAGAAATAGCCCGAAAAAACAGCTCGAGAAACAAAACGCACGAAAAGGAGAACTAGATGGACAATTCACTGATGCAAATGTTGAGCGAAATGGGCGGTGTCCATTGGTTAATCCTTGCCTTCGGCCTGCTCGTGGTCGAGGTACTCTCGGGTACCAGCTATTTGCTATGGCCAGCTGTTGCGGCATTTATTGTCGGGCTGGTGTCTTTCATCCTGCCAATCGGCCCGGAAATGCAGTTTTTACTGTTCGCGGTCATTACGGTAGTTTTGCTCTATGTAGGGCACAAATATCTGCGGCCAAAAGTACACGGCGGCGAACCATCAGAGCTTAATGACCGCGCCCGTTCCATGATAGGGATGCGGGTCAAAGCTGTCGCAGACTTCGAAACAGGCGTAGGCCGCGTCCACGTAGGCGACACCCAATGGCGCGCCAGCATGGAGACCGGCGACGCCAAAGGCGGCGACGAGCTGCGGGTGATGTCGGTAAAAGGAACAACATTGGCGGTGGTGCCGATTTAATCGGAGTATGAAGTCATTTGAGCATATTTAGGGCTTTTCGTGTAGGTAATATTGACTAAAACGTGCATTAAAAGTGTAGCTGTAAGTTTTACTATTTTGTGCTTGCCCCCCCCCCCCGTTATATGGTAGTGGTTAACCATAAAACATAGATACCAAATTCGGGGAATATAAATGAGAACATTGTCACACATGAGAAAACTGTTTATCAGCGTGTCGGCGCTTGGGCTTATGGCTCTTGCCAACACGACGGCCTTTGCGCAATTCAATAATGACGACCCATTTGGCTCTACGGGGTTTGGCTCTACGGGATCAGAATTTGGAAGTGACCCGTTTACGTCTGAATTTTCTTTGTTGGGCGCCTTGGGCGTCAATGAGGGAGACGGGTTCGGTGCAAATCCGATCAACGACATTATCGGCTCCATGTACCATAAAGATGCACATCCCTGGGAGGGTGGCCTTTATGGCCCTGGCGGACAATTTGAAGAGTCCTGGGCCCTTTTTGAGATGGCTGTCGGCATGGACGGCATGGAATTTTTACGCAGACTTGTTGGTTTTGAGGAAGAAGGAACATGTGAAAACCCTAACCCTGAGACTGTTAACGATTTCTCGTTAGAAGACCTACAACAAATGTCTGATTTTAATCCAAATGGATTAACGGAGGTACAAATAGCAATAATGGGTGCAATAAATTCTGGTGCAGTTGCAGATATGGCCTTGAATGCGAGACAAACAGCGATAAGTTTATTTCCAAACGATCCCGGTGCAAGAGATGCTTTTAGGCATGTTTATTGGAGCTATTCTTTAACGTCTGTTTTCGGCCCACAACTGGCAGAAGCGTTCACCGATGCGCACGAAGTGACGGGAAACAATAATGCCCAACCAATTGAAGAACTTTATATGGACCTATTTAACAATACCACGGGGCGGATACTTTTTGAAATACACGGTAACGGCGATTTCGGCGGGGCAGATGTTCAAAACTTAATTGTGGACGCCATAAATAACGGTAATATTGTCACTCAAGTGCCAACCAGTTGCGGGAATTAGATTTAAGAATGACAGGCAAACCGAACATTCAAAAACAAGACACGCCGAGCAACGGAAAATTCATGATTCCAAAGAAAAAAAAGCTACTACTTTGGAGAGTTTTGCTGGCTCTTGTCATTATGTTTTACTATGTTTTTTGGCTCAACACAGTATCCGTTGTCAACAACTCAGGCTATGATTTGGAAAATGTTACCGTTTCTAAATATTACGCACGCGACCGTAATCCTATATTGTGGAAAGGGCAAGTCCCGGCAAACAGCAGAAAGTATTTTTACATCCCAGCCAGCACATCTGGCGACCGCGTGATATTGGAAGCAAGTTGGCAGGGCGAAGACATTGCCAAAGAACAAGAATATCCCGCTATAGGCCCAGGAAAGTTCAAGTTCATCCTTTCCAGGAATGGTCAAATGAGTTCACATGTAAAAGAGATACCGTGGTATTCACCACAATATAACTAACTTTTCTGAATGGTTTATGGGCCATACAAGGCTATAGTAGTAGTAGGATTGGGAGTAAGGATTGGCCTTGACTTAGATACATTATTTGCACCGATAGAGGGATGTAATTGATAAAAACAGAAGGGTTTCCAATGAAAACTTTATCGTTCATAGTATTTGTGATCTATTTTCTTGCTACTGGTT
Organism: Robiginitomaculum sp.; assembly: GCA_026982235.1. Classification (GTDB taxonomy): domain Bacteria; phylum Pseudomonadota; class Alphaproteobacteria; order Caulobacterales; family Maricaulaceae; genus Robiginitomaculum_A. Next base: position 4,278 of record JALSHM010000391.1, read on the forward strand.
ATGTGGTGAGTGCCAAAGAAACCCTCGACCCCAAACACGGGATTCACTTTAAAGAGACACTTGCGATGAAAGATGTCTCTGGGGAATGTGCCTATGCAATTTATTTAGCGATAAAAAATCACAATGATTACTATTATAAAAGTAAAATTAAAATGGTGATCGGAAGAGATGTTTTTATTAGTGGTGCTTTCTGCGATCTAGCTAAAAATGACGTCTCTCCAAAATTTGTAGCTCTGTTATTATCGGCTGACAAAGATGGTAAACAGCCACTACCTGATGGCCAAATCATCACATATTTTGATGGTAATTTGAAAATACAGGAATGGGGTCATTGATACGAGTGCTTATCACTTATAGCCGAAACACTATAATTGACATCGCTAACAGTGGAGCCGATTTAAATCTGTGTGATGTTTTATGGACATGATTTGAGCTTTGGGGTGATCAATATACAGCAAAAATGCACATCAAGAAGTGCAAATATAATTTTTGCTATTTCCTACTTGCGCGCCCCCCCCCGTAATATGGTAGTGGTTAACCATAAAACATAGATACCAAATTCGGGGAATGTAAAATGAATTCATTTTTACACATGAAAAAACTGTTTATCAGCGTATCGGCGCTTGGGTTTATGGCTCTTGCTAGCACGGAGGCCTTTGCGCAATTCAATAATGACGACCCATTTGGCTCTACGGGGTTTGGCTCTACGGGATCAGAATTTGGGAGTGACCCATTTGCGTCTGAATTTTCTTTGCTGGGCGTTTTGGGCGTTAATGAGGCAGGTGGAGATGGGTTCGGCGCAGGGCCGATCAGCGACATTATCGGCTCCATGTACCATATAGATGCACATCTCGGGAGGGCGGTCTTTATGGCCCTGGCGGACAATTCGAAGACTCCTGGGCTCTTTTTGAAAGCGCCGTCGGTATGGACGGCATGGCTTTTCTGCGCGGGCTTGTTGGCTATGATCCTGGGCTTGTCGTCTATGAAGGTGGCTTTTGTGATGAGAATGGCTGTACCACAGAAGGCATGCGGGATACGACGGCCGGACATGATTTTCGAACAACGAACGTGATTTGTGAGAATGTGAGTTTGTTGTCTATTGAGGACCTTCAAGCTATTATAGGATGGTTTACAATACCCAGACAGTACGCTTCTCTTGTTGATGCGCGAACATTAGATCCTACTGATGAAACTCTTGTAACACATCCTATGCTTGGTTTTCCTGGAGGTTGGGTTACAACAACATTGTCAGATGATGGACTATCAGGTGAAAACACAGTCGTGGCGCGTAGGCATGTCTTGGCGGGAACCGTCACGCGCACCCTAATGATAACCTCGAGAAGACAGCTTTTAATTGCAACTGTTGGTGTAGGTACCTCTACGGCTGTTTTATCTGTATCAACAGGTGGAGGTGTAGTTGGGATACCAATCGGTGACATTATTGATGCTATCAATGAACCACTGGGGCGCAACGTATTTAATGCACAAGGCAGAGTTGCTGCAGATGTGCTTGGCAGTCTGTTTCCGGGATGTTAATATGGTAAAATATGCGCGATACACGGTATTAGCCATTCTTTCCCTGTTTTTAGCTGGGTGTGGTTATGATGTTGTCTTACAGTATGAGCGCACACCTTCGGTATCTTACAGCTTATTGATGACCACAGGCGACCAACAAGAAACCTCATCTGCACTCGTACAGGCGTTTAAAGATGAGGGATTAGAGCCTGTTTTTTTATCTGACCTTGGCGGAGTTAGAAGCTATTCTATCAATCATGGTAGTAGTCGAATAAGTTTTAGGTTGCATTATAATCCACGATTCAAAAGAGCTATTGTAGGTATACATCCCGCACGGCTGGTTTCTTATTCGAAGACACGAGCAAATGAACATGAAAGACGAAAACAATCCCTCTTGCGCATAAAAAACAAATTGGAAAAAACCAATGTTTTTGATGAATATATTCCCACGGCGGCGCAAGGCGCTAACGGTAGGTCAGTAGGGGTTCCTCCAAAACCCGAAGAGGATTTCTAAACACTATTTCCGGGATGTTAATATGGTAAAATATGCGCGATACACGGTATTAGCCATACTAGACAAAAAAAGTTGTACAACTTAAAAAAATAGGATGTTTTAATGAGGACGGCAATACAGATGATATTCTATTATATGTTTTTGCTATGTCCATTTTGATGATGAGTCTTTATGTTTACCATTATAACAGGGCGAAATCAAGACAGATTGTTGCTCGGCGCTCCGCTCATCCCCGCGCAGGCGGGGATTGATCGGGGCAAAGCGCATGGTCGGGCGCAATACGGCTTCGCAGATCGCCTCGGCATCCGATGCATCGGTCTTGTTGGTCTTCACAAATGGTTTGACAAATTGGGGTGCAATCAACTTCACTTCATGGCCAAGCGCCGTCAATTCCCGCGCCCAATAATGCGCACTCCGCACGCCTCCATACCAATTAGGCACGGCGGCAATTTGGTAAAGAACGGCAGAACCTGCGCCCTGCGAAGCCGTTTCCTTAAAACCGGATGACCCGCCTCGTCGCTCCCGTGTATCTGGAAAACAGTCTTTGCTAAATCTAGTCCGATTGTGGTAAGTGTCGTGGTCATGGATACCTCCCGTTAATGGTTTAAATGCGAACGCAAACCATTATAGCACATTCAGATGCTGAACGGAGGCGTCTATACCATTACCGTAATGTTCTAAAAAATTCTACTTCACGTCCCTACTAAAATAAGGGGGTATTACCGACCCACCAAGGAAAAATGTGTTGCGGAAGAACACCTCTTAAAACTATGTTAGAGGGTAAAGAGATTTGGAAAGAGAAGTTTTTAGACCAAACTTAACTGACAAATCACCACCGGAAAAACCGGAAACTGTCAGATCAAGTATGAACCACTACAGATAATATTTAGGAAATCTACTCCTCTGGTTTAGGCGTCGCCAATGACCCTTCTGCATTTTCATCATATTCATCTTCGTCGTCATCAGTATAAATATCTTCGATAATGACAGTTCCACCTCTATTTACCATGCCGCGTCGCCGCATTACCACAGCTTTATTATGAAGTTCATTCATAAGCCTAGCAATTTCTGGCGGCACGCCAATTGGCGCAATAATATCATTGGTTGATCGACTAACATATGAGGTAATCGGCATGCTGCCGCCGAGAAGATCGGCAACAATATCGTCAAACCCATCAATTACTATCGGCTTGTCCTGTTGCAACTCCTCTGTAACATCAGGTGTGGCATATTTTACTAAGTGTTTTTTAAGGTCTATTGGCCAATTTTTAAAAAAATAAGGCCTCGCTTCTTCGTATAAAACGGAAACATTAAGCGAGTTTCTCTCTGCGTGAAAACCTCTAAGAGAATTAACAAATTCACGCCCATGCATGCTTAGAACCGTATCTACATTTTTACTGGTAATGGCATAATTTTGTAACGCTGGCCCCCCTATATTGCCATAGAAAAAACCATATATGACTTTTGGGCTATCCCAATTTTTATAAACAATGTTTTCGCGGATGTTTCTTAGACTGAGGGGAACGCCTTTAATGGTGACTAACTTTGCGTCGTGAAACAGTTGTTTGTTAGCTCCTAATAACAGTTTTGCAGGTTTTTTTATTGGGTAATTTAGAGCAATGTTTTCTATCACCAATACATTATGAAGATTATACCAAAAGGCAAGTTGCTCTTTTTTTGCTAAATGTGTCAAATCTATTTGATTCGCTATTCGGACTAAATCTGCTCTATATGCCGATAGTTCACGTTTAAACTCTGCATCCATATAAGAGAACGTCACTCGACTGCCTTCAAGTCTATAGGCCGATTTATGACCACTAACAAACCGGGTGCCCACGATGGCGCTTGGTCGTCTAGCTCGGCGACGAATAGAATCCCCAAGTCGTAAGACTACACTTTGTAGTGCTGCGTCCCATAGTTGATAATCTAATACAGCTTTTCCAGTCTGCATTTGTGGGGAAAATATATCATAAACAGTACTACCCTGTTGGATAGTGTGTATTGATTGCTGCTGAGATATGATTTGATTGCTACTTTGTGCATTACTAGTGTGCCCGTAAAATGCGATCCCTAGTGCTACCCCCGCAGATACCCATTTTGATTTAACTTGATATATTGACATTATTACCCTTTACAGCCTTTATCGAAAAGCAATAAATACACTAATAGAGGCAAAAAGCTAGCTTTTTATTATGATGCTTACTGTGAGGTGGTCCTGATTGATTGGACAGGTTTGAACCGCCCCGGGTTTGCCGGAGGCTGTTTAGTTTAAGTTATGCGGCCTTTGCCGTTTTGAATGCCGACATAATCAAGCCAAATTATATTATTATCGAGAATTTATAAATAACACTTGCATGTGAGTACTTGCTTACATATATAGAGTACATGATTAGGAAAACTGGAGATGAGCGGCGGGCTGAGATTATTCAAAGTTCGCTAGAATTAGCAGCTGAGGTTGGCATTGCGAAAGTGTCGACGCAGGCGATTGCTGACCGCGTGGGTATTGCCCAGGCGACCGTGTTTCGGCACTTTAAAACCCGCAATGATATTTTCCGGGCCGTGCTGGAGTTCGTAGCGGGCAATGCTTTTAAAGCCTTAGAGGGGCAAATGCTTTCTGACAAACCTGCCGACGTGCGACTTGAGACATTTATTCGACGGCATCTAGCCATGGTCAGTAAGGTCAAAGGTGTGCCGCGTATTATATTCTCCGATCGTTTGCATGTTGAAGATCCAGAGCTTAAAAAAACCGTGCAAGGCATTGTCACAAAACTGACGGGTAATATCGCGGAGTTAATCAAGGACGGCATTAAAGAAGGTGTATTTGATAAAAACGTAAACCCCGATCAAATGGCACGTATGGTGGTGACCTTGGTCCAGGGTTCGGTTATACGTTGGTCGATCTTTGATTTTAAGTATAAACTAACCGATATGGCAGACGAAATTTGGGATGTCATATGGCCCGCCCTGAAGAAGAAATAAGGAAAAAGCAAATCTGCTTATCTGGTGTTTTTTTGAACATATTTGTAAGCGATTACTCACTGACAATAAGAGGCGAAAATGGATATAGAAATAAAAAATAATGAGCACACAAGCTCCATAACAAAGAGCGAAGGCAATTTGCGCAAATGGGTCGTGCGCGTGTTGTTTCTACTCGCCTTACTCCTCGTGGCGAAATTTGTCATCATGCCCAAGATGAAAGCCCGCCAAGCTGTGCCGCCGCCCGCACCTGCACGGCCTATTGTCGTGAAAACCGTGCGCCTGTCGCCGCAAACATTAGAGTTCACCCGTGATTATACGGCGCGGATTACCGATGATGGCCGCACGATGGTATCAGCGCGCCTGAACACGACGATAGCAAAAGTATATTTCAGCGAAGGCGATATGGTCAAAGCTGGTGATGTATTAGCCTTGCTAGACACGAAAGATGTGCGTTCAGAAGTTAATCGCGCCAAAGCATCTGTTGCTAAAATCGAAGCCGACATAGAGTTCTTTGAAAAGCAAATCATCATTGACCGCACGCTTTATGAAGGCGGCGCGATTCCAAAAACGGCACTTGATGATAGTGAGCGCAAACTCAAAGGTCTGCGCGCCAGTATCGCCCAGCAAGAAAGTGGGCTAAGGCTCTCGCGCCAAAAACTTGGCTACGGTAAAATCTACGCACCCGTTCCTGGCCGCATTCAAAAAGTTTATATTCGTAAAGGTGAGCAAGTCGCTCCCGGAAAACCCGTCATGGATATCGTTGGCGGCGCAAATTACAAAGCCGTGATTACTGTTCCCGAGCGCGATATGGGTAATATCGCCCTTGGGAGTACCGCCTATATTCAATTACCGAATGGTGGCTCCCAAAGCACAAATATATGGGCGGGAACAATAGATAAAATCTATCCAGCTCTTGATGAGCGTACCCATACGGGCACTGTCGATGTTAAACTCAATAGCGAGATTAGTAATAAGTTTTTTGCAGGCTCAATGACCAGTGTCCGCCTAGTCACTGCGCAATACAAAAATGTCCTAACTGTCCCAACACAGGCTGTATTTAACAGAAATGGTATCAGCGGCGTCTTTACTATGAGTGATGAGATCGCCCATTGGAAGCCCGTCACACTTGGCGCGAGTAATGGTCTACAAACTATTATTAAGAGCGGCCTAGATGTTGGTGACCAAGTCATCACCACGCCTTACCCATCGCTTAATGAAGGTGTAAAAGTGCGCATATCTGAGGGAGCCGCACAATGAGTTGGCCGCGCTTTTCCCTTAAATACCGCTATACAATTTTTGCCATATTAATTGGCATTACCATATTGGGAGTCTTTGCCCGGCTCGCAATCCCAGTCAAGCTATTCCCGGATACCGACCCCCCAGTGATTACTGTAATCACTGCGTATCCGGGTGTAGCGGCTGCGGATATTGCAAAAAATGTTAGCAAAACCATTGAAGAAGAAGTCGCCGCTATTGACGGCATTCGCAAGGTTAGCTCTACATCACAGGTCGGCTTGTCTATTGTTAAGGCCGAGTTCCACTACACAAAAACAACAGAAGCGGCGACCTTGGATACGCAAAACGCAGTAGGCCGCATTCGCTATAAATTACCGCCGCAGATCAAAGAACCGCAAGTACTGAGTTTCTCCTCATCCGACAAACCAATTTTGACCTTTGCCATATCAAGCAAGTCTTTGCCTCTACAAGACATTAGAGAGCTGGCGGATAATGCTCTAAAAGATGCGTTTCAGCGTGTGGACGGCGTGGCGGCTGTTGATGTGTTTGGCGGCCATAAGAAGGAATTGGAAGTAACGCTTAGCCGCGACAAAATGCGCACCTACGGTATTAGCGTCGAACAGGTCAAATCTGCCCTGAGGAGCTGGAACATCACGGCGTCTGGCGGGCGTGTCAATAAGGGCACCCAAGAAACAATTATTCGTTTTGACCTCACGCTTGAAAACGAACAGCAAATTGAAAATATTGTTGTCGCCAATATGGGCGGGCGTAATGTTTTCATTAGCGATATTGCTGCCGTTAATTTTATGCAAAAAGAAGCCCGCTCTGCTTATCACTATAACGGGCAAGAGGCGATTGCTTTGCAAGTGATGAAGCGCGGCGAAGCCAATACCGTCGAAGTCGCCGCTGAGGTGAAAAAGACATTGGCCGATATTGAGGCCAAATTCCCACTTATCGACATTCAAATCGCAGATGATGATAGTGTGTTCACGTCCCTTGTGATTAACAACATGACGACCACAGTTTTAATTGCGCTCGTGCTTACCATTTTTGTCGTATTACTTTTCCTCGCTAATATCCGCCAAGCCGCGATTATTGCCTTGTCTATTCCGGTGTCGTTTTTGATGACATTCATATTTATGAATTTTGCAGGCATTGACCTCAACATGGTTACCATGTCGGCGATTATTCTTTCGATTGGACTATTAGTAGATGATGGCATTGTTGTGCTGGA
>JALSHM010000392.1 GCA_026982235.1 Robiginitomaculum sp.
GCCCCATTGCCGACTAGCATCACATGGGGTGTGTGATCCATCACGGCGCGCGCTACCCGTACCGGGTTTTTAAAGCCCTTAAGGGCGGCGACGGCGCCGATATTGCGGCTCGCCCCGTCCATGATACAGGCGTCTAGCTCATATTCCCCCGCCGAATTTGGCCCTGTGCCTTTGCCAGCTACATATAGGCCGGCATCTTCCAGCAATACCGCTAATTCTTCGGCTACGTCCAGCGCCGCCGCCCCGTCCAAGAGCATAGTGCGGCCTTGTTCTGCCACATTGCGCAGATGATCGATCTGTGCGTCTTGGTCAGCTTTGTCATAATTTCCCGCCCCGCCGTGAACAGCAAGAGCAATGTTTTGAGTTGTGCTTGTCATGGCAAATATCTAGCGCACGTCATGCCGTTTTACCATACCAATCTATAAGAAACCCGGCATAAACCCTAATTTCCACATTAAACTAGAAAGCTAGTTTAATAGTAAAGTTGTGAGCAGTCTTATGTAGATTGGGGTCGGGTCGTCAGCGTTACGGCTTGCCTAAAAAAGTTATAATATACTATTGCAATTAAATACTCTATATGTTATAGCATAACTATACTTAAATGGGAGGACAGTATGGCTTTGATAAAAAGAATGCTTATGAGCGGGCCAGGTGCTTTTGCCGTGACGACAGGGTTAGCACTGATTATGGCCAAAATGATTTATGTGCCGTTTGCGGATTTGCCGGACAAACCAGAAAAATTGAGTTTTGTAATTAACCCGGAAATTCAAGAGATTATCGACGAGACAAAAATAAAGCCGAAGCCATTGAAGAAAATAATCCCACCGCCTGCGCCGCCTGTAATAGAGCGTCAACAATCCAGCCTACCTGATGTGCCGATTGCTGACATGGATATGGCCATCCCAGAAATGAAGCGGCTCAAACTAGACCCGACGACAGTTAGCTTGGTCATTTCCGATAAAGACGTGCAACCCGTCGTGCGCTTCGAGCCCAATATGCCGCCGCGTGCGCAAAAGTCCGGCCATTGTATTGTCCGCCTCAGCGTCAATACATATGGCCAGCCTTTCAACATTGTTGTGACTGAATGCTCCCAATCTATTTTCAAACGCCCAACCATCAAGGCGGTGGAAAAATGGAGATATAACCCGAAAATAAGGGACGGGCAGGCCGTGACCATGCACGGTGTCGAAACCTTGATAACTTTTGTACTGACCGACGAAAACGGTCGGCCAATTCCGGAGTAGGGTGATGAGACGTATGAGAAATTCCATATTAGGATTGACCCTTGTCATGTGTGTGGGGTCTGGGACTGCCGCATTTGCTTGTAGCGCCCCTGACGGGCAGGTGCGGCAGTTTTCAGCGAAAACCGGTAGTTTGGTAAACGCAATACTAGTAGACCCGAATGGAAAAAATGACTTGGATCGGATTACATATCTGAGGGATTTGCTATCTGAAAATAGCCTTAATGCCTATGAAGCCGCGACTATTAGTCAAATGCTCGGAGCCGCATATTACGAGTTAAATGATTACGACAGGGCAATCGAAGCATTTGAAATGGCGATTGATGCATGCGGTTTATTGCCCAAGGAGGTTTCAAATTTACAGGTTAATATTGCTCAGCTTTTAATTGCGGATAATAAGCCTGCCAAGGGGGCGCAAAGGCTGGAAGACTGGATTGCG
>JALSHM010000393.1 GCA_026982235.1 Robiginitomaculum sp.
TGATAGCCTGCCCTTAACTGAAGGGGCTTACTGATGCAAAATCGTGTGGTGGAAATAATTTCTGACGGCGCACATCTCAGCGTCTCACGCGGGTTTTTGTTTGTCAAAATTAACAGGGAACCCGCCAGGCAGGTGGCTATTGATGATATGTCTGCCCTAATCATTCGCGGTCATGGGGCATCATTTTCGGTTAATATATGTGCGCGGCTGGCCCAGGCAAATATTCCTATTGTCATTTGCAGCAGCAGTCAATCGCCCGCCTCCGTTATCTGGCCGGTGAATGGTCACTTTGCTCAGGGTTTAAACATGCAGGCCCAGGCCGTGGCCAAAAAACCTCTGTTAAAACGCCTGTGGGCGCAATTGGTGGCGGCAAAAATTAGGGCTCAGGCAGAAGTGCTGATAGCTCATAATCTGAACGGTTCTGACATTTCATCAATGGCGGCACGGGTTAAATCCGGTGATAGTGAAAATATTGAGGCTCAGGCCGCCCGCAAATATTGGAAACGCCTCATGGGTGAGGATTTCAAGCGTGGCACTCATCAGGGTGCCATTAACGGAGCTCTCAACTACGGCTATACAATATTAAGGGCCGCCACAGCGCGGTCGATTCTGGCCGCCGGGTTACATCCTTCGCTTTCCATCCATCATCAAAGCAAAGGCGATGCCTTGCGTCTTGCGGATGATCTGATGGAACCTTTTCGCCCCTGGATTGACTATAGAGTGAAAAAAATTGTCCTTGAAATGAAGGAAGATGAGTTTGAATTTAGCCCGGAACATAAAGCAGAAATTGTCAGTGTGTTGAATATGGATTTGCAATCAAATAACGGGGCTAGCCCCATGCAGGTCTGCATGGACAGGATGGCGCAATCTCTGGTTCAGGTTTTTCTGGGCGAGCGTAAAGATATGGAAATAACGGAATCGCCCATGCCATTGATGTTTAGTTCATCGGTCTGAAATGAGCAAACGACAATTTACACACTTAAGTGGATATAAGTTCATGTGGGTTATGGTTTTATTTGATTTACCAACATCAACCAAAAAAGAGCGAAAATCTTATACAAAATTTCGCTCGTTCCTGCTCGATAATGGATTTGAAATGGCGCAATATTCGGTCTATGTGCGCCATACCAGTGGCAAAGAGGCCGTACAGGCAATAATTCGCAAGGTTGAATCAGCTATGCCGCCCGAAGGTAAGGTTGATATTTTGCAGTTTACGGACAAGCAATATGAGAATATAGTGTGCCTGAGAGGCGGCAGAAGACATGATTCGCCTGAAAATCCCGAACAATTGGTGATGTTCTAATGAAAAATTGGATATTTTTATGATTTTACTCACAATAGTACCCAATGTTTTCAATGTCTTACGTGACGGTCAGTTATAGCACTCTGGAAAAGCCGTGCCAACCGCAACTATATATTGTTGTCTATGGTCATTATACCAGTTATAGCACTCTGGAAAAGCCGTGCCAACCGCAACCTAACAGACCTACCAGACCTAACAGACCTAGTTATAGCACTCTGGAAAAGCCGTGCCAACCGCAACCTGTCTTGTGTACTAGGCTTGATAAAAATCGTTATAGCACTCTGGAAAAGCCGTGCCAACCGCAACAATAGCCATAACCAACATTACGGGAAGCAAGTTATAGCACTCTGGAAAAGCCGTGCCAACCGCAACTCAATCATTGGGGCGATGGATTTAATATTAGTTATAGCACTCTGGAAAAGCCGTGCCAACCGCAACCTGATCCAGATAGCGGCCCGCTTTAATATTAGTTATAGCACTCTGGAAAAGCCGTGCCAACCGCAACATATTAAACCGCCGTGAATGTAATTGTTCCGTTATAGCACTCTGGAAAAGCCGTGCCAACCGCAACATGTCTTGTCAGGAGAGCTTGGCGGATGGAGTTATAGCACTCTGGAAAAGCCGTGCCAACCGCAACTGCAGATGAATTGTCAGAGGAGTTTTCTTTGTTATAGCACTCTGGAAAAGCCGTGCCAACCGCAACGCTCAATCGGTTGCTTAACCATATTCTTTCGTTATAGCACTCTGGAAAAGCCGTGCCAACCGCAACTGGCGGACAATGGCTTCGGCCTGCACAAGAGTTATAGCACTCTGGAAAAGCCGTGCCAACCGCAACACACCGGCGGTAACGGTAACGGTAATGGCTGTTATAGCACTCTGGAAAAGCCGTGCCAACCGCAACAAGCCATTCATCGGTAGGAAGTCGGTTTTTGTTATAGCACTCTGGAAAAGCCGTGCCAACCGCAACTGAATAGCCCCTAGATTTCTAGACACCTTGCAGTGTAAAAATGAAGCAAGGAGATTTAAATTTTGTCAGCCATTACATGATTATTTCGTACACACCTGATGCTAGTGGGCTAGAATTGACGGAAAATGGGGCATAATAAGGCTTTCCCGTAATGGCGTCAGGGGTTTGCAACTGACGCCGTTTGACTCCGGAAAGAAGTCAAATAAAACCAATGGGTTACTGTGGCAATCCAGAAATGGTGCCAAAGCCCTACATCTCTATATCCATCTGGTGATCATTATCAACGCTCATTGATACCCCAGCCCCATCTCGTTCAGTATTCTTAAAGTTATGCGCTCAATAGTACGGATATCGCCTTCAAGGCCGATCCGTGACTGAAGCATTCGACAAGCAACGGCTGAATAGATAATCATGCGGGCCAAGCGTTTGTTCACAACATCATGGTCACGGGCAATATCCTTCTGGATCAGACCTCGGACAAAGGTGGCCATGGGCTTTCCTGCAAGCTCTGCATAAAATCTAATGTCACGGTGCATTATAGATGAAAGTCTGAGGTTGATACGGCAATCTTTTATCGTTGCCCAACCTCTCTCAGATTGAGAGAAAGAAGGATAGCTGGAAGCGATGTCATTGAGTTTCTGTGCTACCCTTTCTGTCTGAGCTTTGACTTGTCTATCTAGCTCTTCAAAAGGCATTCCCACGTCTGATGCTAGGGCACGCGATGCTGTAACATGCTCATTGAGGTCATCCACCGTGCCATGTTGCTTAATCAAGTGACGGGTCGCGACTGCACCGTAAATAATATCATGGGCAAGCAGCTCCAGAACGGATTTGCCTTTCCGGTATAATTCATCATCAATGATGGTGCGGAGGTGTGCAGGTACAGATAGCCCTCGGGCCTCTGCAATGGCTTCGAAAGCAAGAAGGTCATGCTGCTCAAGCCGTATGGTCAGGTGAAATCTTTTGGTCATGTAAATCCAATCATGCGGGATGCATGGCAGGTTACATGTTGATAAAAGCCAAGAGAGCAAACAGGTGGTTTCCTGTATGCCAGCTACTGATATTTTCCGTATGTGAAGACAAAGTGTAACATAAAGCCAATTCAACTGCCAACTCCAAAATTTATCAGGATGGTCCCAATATGTGGTCAACGACCTTAATGAAGGTTTTGCAACAATTTCAATAACTTGCAAGAGACTGGTGCCTCTTTGTGAGTCACGCAGATTCAATTGGTGCCTTTTGATATTTCCGTAACATATTGATTTGAAACATGTTTCAGGAAACACCCTAGGTGCATATGGTGTGACATCTTTTTTCGCCGACTGGCGGGCAATATGAGGCTGCGTTTTGTTCATTTGGTGCGGTTGAAGGGAGGTGCAAACTTTGATTTTAGCGGCGGGGAAAAAGTCATTTCTTGGCAGGGTGAGAAGATGATTTTTATCCCGTCACTGAGGAGAAAACCGCGCCAGAATTGTCTCTCATAGTCTGCACTGCCGCCGCCGTCGCAAGCAACGGGAAAAGGGATTCTTCAGTTCAAGAAAATCAGGTTTATTTCGATCAGCAACCCGCAAATAATGCGCGGCGGCGGTATGGCCAGCTGGCAGAAATTCATGCCAGGATTTCAGGATTTTTTGAAAATATTTTGACGGGTTTTCTACTTGGAATTCATCACCGGAAACCGAAATTACTTCCCCTTCACGGCTGAACTTTCTGGCTCCTTCATACGGGCGGTTTGATCATTATCATAGGGGGCATGATAGCCATGACATGGCGTTGCTGGAATGAGTTTCCTTTGACTGTTCGCCACAAAGAAAGGGGCGGCTCTCGCCGTCCCTTGTTGGTGGTTGGAAAAGTTATTGTCTGTTATGATTTCGGTATGGGCCGGTAAACTTTTATGCCCATTTGTCTGGCCTTGTCAGCGAGGTTCTCGGTGATGCCGGAACCGGGAAAGGCAATCACGCCTGTGGGGTTTTCTGCCAGCATTTGGTCATTGCGTTTGAACGGTGCGGCGCGGTTATGTTTCTTCCAGTCCGGGCGGAATATTACGCTGGGGATGACTCTTGCCTTTGCCCATTTCGCCGCAATCAGTTCCGCGCCCTTTGTGCCGCCGCCATGGGCCAATATCATGTCGGTATGCTTGGCTTTTGTCTGATCCAGCACGTCCCATATTTTCTGATAATCCTGATAGTCGGTGCCACCAGTAAAAGCTATTAATGTTCCCTCTGGTATGAAGGCGCGGGCCTCTGTTCTCTGCTTGGCCTTTATATAGTCCCGGCTGTCAATCATGGCGGCGGTCATGGTTCTGTGATTGATCTTTGAACCGGACAGCGGACGCCATAAGCTGCCGGTGATAGCCTCGAACAGTTCGCCGCCATGGTCGCGCATGAGTTCAAATGCTGCTCGCTGTTCTATGAGGGTTTGACCTTCGGTGATCAGGTCTTCAAGTTCGACGGATTTAACTTCTGATCCATCTTGTTCCCGCTGGCTTTTTTGCTGGGCGTCCTCGTTCTGGTCAAGGTCTTTCTGGATACGTTCAACCTTCCGGTGGAAGCTGTTTACAAAGCTCCATAGAATGCCTTGGGTATCGTCTTCCAGTCTGCTGTCGGCAAACATGCCCAGTATGACATCAAAGACATCTGACAGACCATGCCTTAGGGTATCAGCATCCGGTAATGGTCGATAGTCCAGTTGATCGGAGAAGGGCCTTTTGGCATATATTGTTTGTTCAAAAAGGGTATGGGCGGTTGTGGTTTCTATGATGGTATCAAGCATGGTTTATTTCCTGTCAGTTCTATATTGTTGTCTCTTTCTTCCCCAACACGCCTTTGGCGGTGGGGAGGGGGATTAAGGACTGGTTACGTCATTCAATTTGTCCGGCATCCGGCTTTTTTTTAAAAAGAAACCACAGGAATGCGACTTTCGCATTCCTGACCTTAGCAAGTCGGACTTGACCTTAAAATAAAGGATGGTGCGGCCCGCAGCGCAGCGAGGACACGGTCCTTGATTTTAAGGTTGCCGGGCTAATTTAATGATGTATGAAGGGACGCTTGCCCCTCCCCATTGCCACAGGCATCACATCAACAGATTTATTTGCGCAGCAAATCCCGTATCCCCTTCCCTTCTTTTATGGGCATTTTGTTAAAATCAAGCCGGAATTGGCATTTGAATTTGACCCACCTGCAAAAAAATACCGGGCATTTGGCCCGGTATTCTGGTGGTAACGGTTGTGCATATTGTGAAAGGTCAGTCATCATCCTCTATGACATAGAATGTTTTTTCAGCGTAGGATTTTTCTGTAATGGCGTATCCCAGCCGGTTCACGATATGCATGCCTTCCGATACGCAGAAGACCCCGTCACTTTCGATGAATGTCCATATGCGGTTAATATCCTGTGCACGGACAAACTCAAGCTCTTTGCCGTATGTTTCAAACATCAGGCCATCAATGGAAGCGTTCTTGTCAATGTGGTTCTGGACGGGTTTGAATTCTTCAACCCAATCGTCAAAGCTCATGGTTATGGTATTGGTCATTTACTTGTCTCCGTTAAAAAAAATGCCGGACCGATGTGGCCCGGCGAGTTCAGGAAATATTCGTTTTAAAAGCCCTCAGTAGGGAATTTGATCGTCATGGGCCATGCTGGTTCCGTTGCCGGTTGTTCCATCTGTAAAGCTGTTCGACATGCCATTGGTTTGTGAGTTATCAGCATTATCAGACTGGTCAGAGTTGTTATGTCCCTGTCCGCCGCCCAGCAGTGTCAGTACGCCGCGATAGGGCTGGAGGGTTATCTCGGTGCTGTAACGGTCCTGACCATCGTCTGTGGTCCATTTACGGGTTTGCAACTGACCTTCGAGGTAGACCTGTGCGCCTTTCCTGAGATAATCTCTGGCGATTTTGGCTAAGCCCTGGTTGAAGATCACAATCCGATGCCATTCGGTACGCTGACGCTTCTCACCGGTTTGTTTATCGGTCCAGTTGTCTGAGGTGGCGACGCTTAAGCTTACGACGAGAGCGCCGGTGTTTGTTGTCCGTACTTCCGGGTCTTGGCCCAAGTTACCGACGATGGTTACGCGATTGATAGTACCCATGATAATTCCTTTCTCTAATTGGAGTGAATATCACACCATCAGAACTTCTCTCTTGCTCTATGGTTGGCGGATGGTCGCGAGCATTGTCCTGTGAGGGTATGTTTTCTGGCTACAGCCTGGGCTTTTGGCGTTAATAACGACCCGGCAAGGGTTCAGTCATTCCCAAAAGACGTAAGTGGCCCCCATGATATCGATCTCGGTAATATCGCCAGCCAGAAGCATATCACGGGCAAAGGCGTCAACGTCGATATAATATTTCAGGCTTTCCGGCACTTCATCCAGAAGGCCGCTGTCTGTCAGGTAATCTGCTGCGTACGTTTTAGCATGTCCCTCATAAAAAAAAACCCGTCAAGCTTATCCATAATATCAGACATATCCACATTCAGATACTCGGCGAGATAGATCGCGGCCACCACGTCTGTGCCCTGCATATCCTCAAAGTCCTCAAACCAAATTCTCAGATTGGCCTGATTAATGCCAAGGGCGTTGAACATTTGGTAGTTATCACCAGAAACATTTTGGATTTCTCATCAACCACGTCACCATATTCGTTAAGGTGGTTCCGGGCTTTGGCCTCGTAGTCTTCATAATTATGGAAGTAGAATCCCGTTGCTATGGGGTCATACGGCGTCGCGTGGTAATTATTGGCAGTCATGGCATTTCTCCGCGATGGCCGGGAAGAAACTCTCTCTTCCCTGTTAAACCATCACAAAGAAAACACAGCACTTTTGCTCTGCTATCGTATTTAAGTGATATGAATTCAGCTTATTTGGAGAATAGTCGCTGTCGGGATGAACATGCGCAGGCGACGGGAGGGGAAGGATATGAAGCCGAACGCCTCATAGAAACGGTACCGTTTTTCCACGGCTTCCGCATTTCCGTCATCCAGAACATCTAGGATGACCACAGCAAGGCCTATTTCTTCTGATACCTTAGCGGCTCTTTTCAGGGCATCGGCCAGCAGAACACGGCCCAGCCCCCTGCCCTGATATGTCTCATCAACCCCAAACATGGCAAGATAGAGGGCCGGAATGCCACCGTGGTTAGGGGCGTTTCTGGTGAGTTTAGCGGGCAGATCATCGGCCTCTACCGAATGGGCATTCAGGGAATAAAACCCCAGGATTGGTTTCTCATCTTCCTTCACTGCTACCCAGACACGGATAAAATCGCCCTTTTGATGTTTCTTCGCTGTTCTGTGGAGGAAGTTGTCAATCCGGGAAGTCCCGCAAGAAAAAACCGCTCGATCATGATGAGAGGGATCAAACGGTTCTATGCGGATTTTTAACGGGGGTTGTTGTTCAGTCGTCATTCACCACACTCTCCCAATGAAGATTAAAAGCATCCCGCAGAGCCTTTGTTGGTTTGGCGGGGGTATCCAGTGCGGCCAGAAGGACATCCCGGTCTTCTGAGGTCAGCTTCGTCCGTTCATGATCCCGGATAACCGCGCAGGCCTTGTCATAGGCTGTTGTGGTGACAAAAGCTGTTTCGTCAACGCCAAGCAGAGCCGCCGCCGCCTGAATTTCTCTCTTCACATGCGGTTTAATCCGCTGTTCCATACGGGCGGATTTCGGTTCGTCTATGGCTTCTGTCTTATCAATATAGCTTAACATTATGGCTCTCCGTGATTACACCGATATTGTACGGTATATTGCCGGACAAGTCAAGGTGGTAGAGATTCAGGGCTTTGACACCATATTTAAATAACCATAGTGTCCACTGATTTTATTTGACTTCTTTCCTATGTCAAACGGCATCAGTTTCAAACCCCTGACGCCACTTCGGTAAAGCCTTATTATCCCTCAATTTCCACCAACACTAGCCCCCTAACATCAGGTGTGTACGAAATAATCATGTAATGGCTGACTATGGCTGTTAAGCTACTTGTTCCGCGAATGGCTGGACATGAATGTCTTCTTCACGTTGACGCATGTAATATGAATCATAACGGGTTTGCATACGTAGCAAGGTATCCATCCTGACACCGAAAGCTTTTTCAATACGCAGGGCCATTTCCGGCGATAATGACGCTTTCTTATTCAAGAGGTTGGATAGTGCAGGACGACCAACACCAAGGGCCTTGGCTGCATCCGTCACAGACAAATCATCCGGCAAGACAGAGCGTTTGATAAACCCGCCCGGATGCGGTGGTTTCATGCCTATTTTAATTGCCATTGGTCATACTCCTTGGTCGTTAGTGGTAATCTTCATAATCCACATCATAAAGTTCGTTTTCGCCAGCATCGTGACTGAAAGTAATGCGCCAGTTTGCTGTCACATGCAGACTGTAAGCTCCGGCACGGTTCCCTGTTAAACGATGTGGTTTATATTTTTTGAGATACATAACCTCATCAATATCTTCAATCTCGATGAGAAACGCCATAATATCGATGATCTTCTCAATGTAATCCTGTTGCATTCCCTTGGGATTGTTTTTCTCAACAAGATTGCGCAGACCTTTATGGCGTATGTTTCTGATCTCCATGCTTGAGCATAACATATTGTATTGCGTAACGCAACGGGCATCATTTATACGCTGATTCCGAGCTGTTAGCGAGACAGGGCTACCGCTGCCCGAACTAATGTGAGGAAAACCAAACGCGAACGCAGATGATTGAGACAGACAAAAAAGTCTAGGTGCTCTCCCCCATCGTCACTCCCGTGAAAACGGGGGTCTAGTTCAGCAAAGAATCTGAGCCAAAAGCGGACACTTCGTTTTGTATATTTGAAAATCGATTTACACTGATCCAATCAATCCATATCTTTCAATTACGGTTACTGTTGTCTAATTGAATTTATACATTTCCGGTATATTTATGTTCTTTTTCCGCTTTTTATGGTTGTCTACGAGGTCATTGAGTTGGCTTTTCAAGCTTTATGTTCTCTGCCTCAGGATAGCGGTCAAAGTTATGGTGGGGGCCTCTTTGTCACCGACGTTATCAAGCTGTAACTACAGTTACCACGAGGTCACCCTTGCCCGGCAAAAAGCAGAAGCCGACAGATTTTGATTTTCACCAGATAAATTCCTGTTCGCTCACCCACAGCTTGTGCATCAAAATGGCAAGTTTACGGGCCACAGCGACCCGGGCGCGTTTAGCCCCTTTATGTTCGGCCAGCTTCAGGCCCCAGCTTTTAAGGGCGCAGTCTTTTTTAAGGCGGCCCAATATACTGTTGGCCGATTCATAAAGTGCCCGGCGCAGCATGCGGTCACCAAACTTTGAGATATGGCCCGACACATCCCTCTCGCCCGACTGAAAGCGTCTGGGGGTCAGGCCCGCATAAGCACCCACATCGCGCGACTGCCTGAAGCGTGCAGGGTCCTCTATGCTGGCCTTGAACGTCAGCGCAACAACTGGCCCCACCCCCGGAACGCTCATCAGGCGGCGACAGACCGGATCGGCGGCAGTGCGCTCCTTCAGCCGTTGGTTCAACTTGGCAGTTTCCTGCTCCAGGGCAAATAAAGCCTTGATTAGCGGCGCCAGAATCGGCTTCAGGGCCGGTTCCTGCTCAAACAGATGGAATAATCGTTCATTTCTCTTTCCCGGCGTGGTGGCCTGACCGAGCTTCAGACCAAATAATTTTAACAGACCGCGCAGCTGATTCAGCATATCGGTGTGGCTTTTGACCAGCTGATGACGCACCCGCAGCAGGGTCCGGTCAAGATGAGTTTCCTTATCCTTGATATGAACCTGCTTGTACCAGCCGGTACGCGCCAGTTGCGCCAGACCCTCCGCGTCATTGACATCCGATTTGTTGAGCCGGGTCGATAATACACCTTTGGCATGGCGGGCGCAGATACACACAACAGGCAGGCCGCGTTTCAGTAACCCGTGATAGAGAAAACAGGACAACGGCCCGGTCTCGAAAATCACCTTTTCAAGATCAGGCCCATGCCTGTTCAAGGTCCGCTTCAAGGCATCGGGATCGGTGACACAGATGCCCTGCCAATGCAAATCGCCCTTCTCATCAACAATACAGATATTAGTTTTCTTGTCAGACACATCCAGTCCGGCGTATAATAAACTCATGGGTCATTCTCCTATGTTTGAGGCAGCTTTGTCCATCAAAACCGACCTCGTTTCAACATACCGGAGAATGATCCTAATTCAATTACGCTATGTCACCGTAATGCCCCCGTAATGCTCACCGTAATGCTCACCGTAATGCCGTCACCGTAATGCCCGGCTCAAAAGAGGGGTAACTGTCTGTCAAAGCTGGGTTTTTCCATAAGGCACCCAATAGGCGTCCGGCATGGTGCCAAATTAGGGAGAGTGTAAAAACAGTATATCTCCCTAGAATTCATTGATCTCTTTGATCCAATTATACCTGTAAGCTCAAAGAAAAAAAATAAGCCCTACAAATATTATTAAAACCACGAGTAGAATAACAGGAAATGCTGTCATTATTTTATCGAGATTTCTTTTCATTATCCTTCTCTCGATTTAAACGATTTTTCACTAATTCTTTAAGCATTAACGTTATAAAATACAAAAAAATGGCTCCGCCAAAGATCATCGGTAAAATATAATTATACCCGAAAACCCCATCTTGTTTATAGCTTTCAATTACTGAAACTACAAAACCAGCCAGGCTGGCTATCAAAACAGCCAATGAAACTTTTAGAGTCTTATAAAACACTTTAGCATCCATCTTCTTGAGTACATTTCGTCGCGACTACATCAGTAGCTACTTCTGCGGCCCTACCTGCAGCACTACCTATTGCTGCAGCGGTATTGGAGGAGGTTACTTTTTGAACCGTTTGCTGGACTGCTGAGCCAACAAGTTTACCAGCAGCAGAGGCAGAACCACCTGTAACCGCACCTTGTAATCCAGCACCAAGAATCTTCTTTCCGTCTATCCCTTTTCCTTCAACTATCTGCGATCCCGCTTCAGATGCTGCACTACCTGCCATACCTCCAATAGCGTCGCCCGCAATAGCGTTAGCTGTATTCAATGCTTTTCCAACAGTCTCTCCTGTTCGCGCTAAATTTGCAGCCTGCAAAGCCTTAACACCCTTGCTAACAGCACCAGCGATGCCACCGCCTAGCGCACCTAACGCAGCCCCCTTTAAAGTTTGTTTTGAAAATACGGCTTCGCCGATTGACTTACCCGAGGCCACTTGATCAACAACCTCAATAGCCGCACCAATTATCGCACCAATACACCAAGGGCAGTTTCCACTAGGATCGGTCAGGTTAACCGGATCATTCCCGACATAAGCATACCAGTTTAAGCCATCGCCATACCCGATCGGGTCAGTCTGTAAGAATCTCCCTATTGCCGGACTGTAATATCTGGCGCGATAGTAATATAATCCGGTCTCGGCGTCCAGTCTTCTGCCGGTGTATCTGAACG
>JALSHM010000394.1 GCA_026982235.1 Robiginitomaculum sp.
AAGTCCGCCCGCTGCCAAAGTTGCGCCCTCTTCTATGCCTTTTTCAATCAGGCTTTGAATGCGGTTATACTGAACCTCCGACACGACCGGCCCCATTGCCATACCGTCTGATGTTGGATTAGCTATGTCAACGGCGTCCGCTGCTTGTGCAGCTATCTGAATGGCTGCGTCCATACGGTGGGCGGGCACTAGCATACGCGACGGTGCATTACAATTCTGGCCGGAATTCATAACCATAGACTGCATACCGCCCGCCACGGCCTTGGAGAAGGCTTCATCGTCTAAATCGTCCATGATGATATTGGCGGATTTGCCGCCTAATTCTTGGGTAACGCGCTTCACTGTTGGTGCCGCAGCCTGCGCCACCATCACACCTGCCCGGGTAGAGCCTGTGAACGACACCATATCAATGCCTTCGTGGGCAGAAATCGCCGCTCCGACCGTCGGCCCATCTCCGTGTACCATATTGACGACCCCCGCAGGCACACCTGCGTCATGAAGAATTTCCATGAGAATATCAGCGCTTAGAGGCGAAACTTCACTTGGTTTCCAAACCACGGTACAGCCTGTAGCCAAGGCCGGAGCCAGCTTACAACCAATCTGGTTCATAGGCCAATTCCACGGTGTAATGAACCCACAAACCCCGATAGGCTCTTTGGTAATATGGGTGCCGCCGCGCTGTTCCGCAAATTCATAGGTCTCAAGCGTCTTGGCCGCCGTCATTAAATGCCCAAGCCCTGAACCCGCATGGCCGCTAGCCGCCAACCATTTCGGCGCCCCCATTTCCGTAGTCATAGCCGCCGCCAAATCCCCCATGCGCGCCTGATAGCCAGAAATTACCTTACCAAGCAGTTCCAAGCGTTCTTCGCGGCTTGTCTGTGAAAACGATGCAAATGCTTTACGTGCCGCCGCAACGGCCTTGTCCACATCGGCGCTAGAACCAAGCGACAACTGCGCGCAAGCTTCCTCAGTCGCTGGATTAACCACATCAATACTTTGCCCGCCCGTAGGCGCAGTCCATTGACCATCTATATAAATTCTGTCCAATTTTTGCATATGTGTCGCTCCTGTTGTTTTTTACATCATGCCATAGCTTGTCGTGCTTGCCTAGAGCTGGAATTTTTTAACAAAAATTATAATGAGCCATTTATCAATTTCATAATCCCGGAAAAATCCAGATCGTCTTTGCCTGCACTTTCCATTAAAGCGTAGAGGGCTTCGGCTTGGGCGCCTAGGGGCGTTGCGGCTTTGGCTTTGCTGGCGGCGTCTGCAGCAAGGCGCAAATCCTTAAGCATCATAGCGGCACTAAACCCTGGCTGATAATCATTATTGGACGGCGCATTTGGTACGGGCCCAGGTGCAGGGCAATAGCTGGTCATGGACCAATTTTGCCCTGAAGCGGTTGAAGAAATATCAAAGAATGTCTGTGCATCAAGCCCGAGTTTTTCGGCCAATGCAAAAGCTTCGCACGTCCCGATCATATGAATACCCAGCAGCATATTGTTGCACACCTTGGCCACTTGGCCATTACCCGCCGCGCCCGCATGAAAGATGTTTTTGCCCATAATTTCCAGATATGGTTTCGCCAAACCATAAGCCGCATCCGTGCCGCCAACCATGAATGTCAGCGTCCCCGCCGCAGCCGCCGCAACACCACCGGACACGGGCGCG
>JALSHM010000395.1 GCA_026982235.1 Robiginitomaculum sp.
GACCGTCCGGGAGATACTTCTCGATATGGGCAAAATCTTGATCCTTACAGCCCGCATTGACCACAATATAAATCCAGTGCTGATGCGTATCCAAACCAAGACGGCTGACCATTAGGTCGTCGAGAATGCCGCCGTCTGCGTTGAGAAACTGCGTATAGCGTTGCTGGCCGGGTTCTAAAGATTGCACATCACACGGCACCAAAGTTTCCAAAAACTTCGCTGCCGTCTCGAACGCGCCATCATCGGCAATTATAAATGCCTGCCCCATATGGGAAACATCAAACAGTCCAGCATTCTTGCGCGTCCATAAATGCTCCTTCATCACGCCCAGCGGATATTGCACAGGCATAGCATAGCCCGCGAACGGCACCATTTTTGCACCGTGCCCTACATGAAAATCGTAAAGTTTTGTTCGCTTAATTTCATTACCGCTCATCTGACACACTTTCCTCAACACACAATCGACCACTCGGCCTCGATACTTTGTGTCCCCGCTGTCGTCAGATAATCAACCTGAGAGATTCACGACCATAAAGCCCGCTTACTCCTTCGGTGCAGGCATGTGGCCTGCTTTCCAGCGTGTAGAATTTCCCGACGGTCCTTGGTGCCTGAGAGTTTCCGGGACGGTTGCTCCTTCGGCGGCGTAAGAATACGCGCTCTCCCACTGGGAAATATTTAAATATTTGTAAATAGGATTCGCTGGGAGTCAAATAAAATTGTCGGCAAACACCTACATTCGTTCAGGCGTTTCTATGCCTAATAAACCAAGACCGAGTTCCAGTTGTTTCAGGGTCAGCGCGGCTAGGGCTAGTCTTGAAGCTTTAATTTCGTCCGGTACATTATCTGCCAAAACCGGGCAGTCTGCGTAAAACTTCGAGAAGGCTTGCGCCAAACTATATACATGGTCGCACAAAATATGCGGCATACGCTTAGCTTCGGCGGCTGCTAAGGCCCGGTTGAAACTGTCGAGCATCAGCACAAGGTTTTGCTCCGCCTTTTGCGTGGGTAAAATTTCGCCAGGTTCAACGCCTCTCTTTTTAGCCTTACGCAATAGGGATTTTATCCGCACAGCCGCATAGAGAAGATACGGCCCGGTTTTCCCCTCGAAGGACACGAAACGGTCTATATCAAAAATATAATTGGTCGTGCGCTGGTTTTGCAAATCTGCAAATTTCAGAGCCGCCATGCCGACTTTATTGGCAATATCCGCTTGCTCCGCCGCTTCGAAATCTTGGCCTATTCCCGATTTTTCCAGCCGCTTCGCCGCCGCCTCGCGCATCATATTGGTGAGGTCGGATAATTTCAAGACACCGCCAGACCGGGTCGTAAATGGCTTACCGTCTTTGCCGTTCACGGTGCCAAAACCAAGATGTTCTAATTGATCGCGCTGATACCAGCCGGCTTTGACCGCCGCGCGGAACACCTGCTCGAAATGGGTGGCTTGACGCTGATCCACCACATATAAAACACTGTCAGGGTCAATTTCTCGTTTACGGTCAAGCAAAGTCGCCAGATCCGTGGTATGATAAAGCACAGCCCCCGTTCGCGCCCGTAACATAACGGGAGGGATGCCTTTGCGTTTTTCCCCGTCGTAATTATCGTCTACAGGAATGATCA
This sequence comes from Robiginitomaculum sp., assembly GCA_026982235.1. Classification (GTDB taxonomy): domain Bacteria; phylum Pseudomonadota; class Alphaproteobacteria; order Caulobacterales; family Maricaulaceae; genus Robiginitomaculum_A. Next base: position 1,618 of record JALSHM010000395.1, read on the forward strand.
AAGCCCCGTCGCTTTCTTCGGTTATGCCTTGGGCTTTCATGGCGTCAATCATGCCCGGTATCAGCGGATCAACACTGGCCTCCCCCTTCCATAAATCAAATTCCACGCCGAGATCGCCATATCCTTGCTTGAGATATGCAATGGAAATACGGATAAAATGTTCGAGTAGCGCACGGTATCCTGGCCGTCCGGCTTGCAGTTCAGCAGTCGCCAATTGGGATTTTTTGAGGCGCTGCGGGTCGGACTTGGACTTGGCACTGGCTTGCGGATAGAGCCGTGCCATATCGTCCATAGTCACCGGGCTTTGATCGGGATAACCATCCACAATATCCGCATCAAAATAAACCAGGTCGGGCTGCTCTTCCTCCAGTTCGGAAATCAGGTGCCCCATTTGTAGCCCCCAATCGCCCAAATGCACATCACCAATAACCTTATGCCCGCGTGCGCGTAAAATACGCTTAAGGGATTCGCCGATAACCGCCGAGCGCAAATGCCCCACATGCATGGGTTTGGCCACATTAGCACCGCCGTAATCAATGACAATGGTCGCAAGCTTATCCGCATCTCGGATACCGGTGCGTGGGTCGGCGGCCAAGTCCTTGACCCGGCGCTTGACCAGCGCATCGCTAGGGGTCAGGTTGATAAAGCCGGGGCCGGCAATTTCGGCCAAAGCAATATCCGGATTGCCGTCTAATGTCTCGACCACAAAGGCGGCAATATCGCGGGGTGATTTCTTGGCCAATTTGGCGGCAGCCAATGCGCCATTACACTGAAAAGGTGCGGATTTATCTGATTCGGTGACACGCCCATACGCCGTAGGCAAATCCATGGCCGCAAATGCCGCCCCAAGATGCGCGGATAAGGTCTGCAATACAGATTGGGACATAACGGCTAGTTTTTACCTGCCGACACGCGGAACCGCTTGCCATCTGCATTAAAGGCGATTTGTTCAGGTGTCAGTTCAAAGCCAACGATGATTTCAAAATTGGCACCGGATGTGTTCTCATTCGCCCTTGGAATAACAATATCTCCAATTTCTTCGGTCAGTTCCACCACGTCTACACCTTCGGGAAATGTGACCACAATCGGGAAGACTTGCTTCTCAATGACTTCAATGTCTTTGCGGGTTACGGCAACAAAATACTCATAGGTGGCCGTGCGCCCCGTTGCTGCAGGGCCGCGCCCAAAGGCAATATCCAGCGATAAATCAGAATGGATTGGCTGGCTACCCACATAGCGGCACAAACTGCGTACTTTGTTAATCTCAGCAGTGTAGCCAACATTCGCAAAGGATTCAGAGCCTTTGAACTCTACGAGGCGCGAGGCTTCATAAAGCGCAAATGCCACAGGACACGGGCCGGGGTTCTTCTCGGCTTCTTCACCAACTTCCAGAATTTTTTTGGCGGTTGAACACCCGGACAGGCCGATACTTGCCACCGCTATTGCAGCGAGTGCGAGCTTGGAAAAATTTTTCAAAAAGCGCATAAAAATTCCTGTTTAAACCAGTTTGGCCTATTTGTTATTGCCACCCGTATAAGCTATAGCGGGCGCGTTTCAAGTCTGCTATAGATTTTATCTGTAATTTCGTCCAACTGCAATGGGGCTAAACCAATCTAATGGGAATTTAATGTCCAAACCAACTCTCACACTTCTGCTGGCCAGCCCGCGCGGGTTTTGCGCTGGTGTTGACCGCGCCATCCAAATCGTCGAGCAAGCTATAGCAAAGCACGGCGCCCCGGTCTATGTGCGCCACGAAATCGTCCATAATCGCCATGTTGTCGAGCGGTTGGAGAAAATGGGCGCCGTTTTTGTTGACGAGTTAGACGCCTGTCCGGATGACCGCCCCGTCGTGTTTTCTGCCCATGGTGTGCCCAAACGTGTCCCCGCAGCTGCCCGCGCCCGCAATATGATTTATTTTGACGCCACTTGCCCGCTCGTGTCCAAAGTCCATATCGAAGCCGAGCGTCACTTTGCCATGGGGCGCGAAATCTTGCTGATTGGACACAAAGGCCACCCAGAGGTTATTGGTACTATGGGGCAACTTGCAAGCGGGGCTATCACATTGATTGAAACCGAAGAAGACGCCCACACCTATGAGGCCGAAAATCCAGACAATATCGCTATCGTTACCCAAACAACCTTGTCAATAGACGACACGGCAGGGATTATTGCCGTGCTTAAGAACCGCTTTCCGACTATGGCCATGCCCCATAAGGAAGACATTTGTTACGCCACCACCAACCGCCAAGCCGCCATTAAAGCCATTGCCGCGCGCTGTGATCTCTTACTGGTCATTGGTGGTCATAATTCGTCTAACTCTTTACGTTTGGTTGAAGTTGGGCGCAAGGCGGGGGCGGACAAAGCCATTCTCATTGCGGATGCACGGGCTATTGATTGGAATATGTTGGAGGACATAAAAACCCTTGGCCTATCGGCAGGTGCCAGCGCACCTGAAAACTTGACGGACGGGGTGATTGCTGCACTACGGAGCCGATTTGATGTTCAGATGGAACCGGTTGAAGTGACCAAAGAATCCGTTGTGTTTCGCCTGCCCCGCAGTTTGCGAGATGATCAGCCTGGATTGGTAAAAACATGAGCCACAAATCGCGCCGAAAATTGGTCATTTATACGGATGGTGCTTGTTCTGGCAATCCCGGCCCCGGCGGCTGGGGGGCTTTGCTTAAATACGGTAATCACGAAAAAGAAATGTATGGCGGCGAGCAAGACACGACCAATAACCGTATGGAAATGATGGCGGCCATTCAAGCTCTCGAAAGCTTAAAGCCAGATTATAATGGCAAGATTGAGCTGTGGACAGACAGCAAATATCTAAAAGACGGCATCACTAAATGGATAGTGGGATGGAAAAAACGCGGCTGGAAGAAAGCCGACAAAAAACCCGTTCTCAATATGGATTTGTGGAAACGCCTAGATGCCGTTGCCGAGGGTAAGTCCATAGACTGGAAATGGGTAAAAGGTCACAACGGCGACCCAGGAAATGAACGCGCAGATGAGCTCGCCACAAAAGGCGTAAACAGGCGCGGCGCTCTTTAAAAGCGGAAAATGCAGACAAATTAGCTAGGGACGCCCCCTAGAGTATCCCATACATAGTGTGGGCAATATTGCTTGTGCGAAATTATTGTAATGCTATTCAATGTCTATGAAAAAAATAAAGCTTCGTATCAGAGACATGACTATGCTGACATTGCTGATATTGGCTATGGCCTTGCCGGGACTGGCTGGCCTGCCCGTGATTGACCGGGACGAAGCACGTTATGCCCAAGCCAGTGTACAAATGCTGGAAAGCGGGGATTATATCAATATCCACTTCCAAGACCGGGCGCGCAACAAAAAACCAGCCGGCGCCTATTGGGCACAAGTGGCCAGTGTGAAAGCTTTTTCCGACGTCACAGACCGGACAATATGGGCGCACCGGATACCGTCTGTACTGGCAGCAATTCTGGCAATTCTGGCGACGTATTGGGGCGGCGTGCGCATGTTAGGTCGCGACAGTGCGCTTTACGGATCGGCATTATTGGCCGTTAGCTTTATCTTTGTTTTCGAAGCCCATATTGCCAAAACCGATGCGCTATTGCTCGGATTTTCTACACTGGTTCTGGCTAGCTTTGGGCATTTACGCAATGGTGGTGGGCGGCGCTCTGGCCTTTTATTTTGGTTTGCCCTTGGTATGGCCGTTATGATTAAAGGCCCCATATTACCCACTTTATTAGTGCTGTGTTTGGCGTCTCTGCTTTTATGGGAACGCAAAGCACATTGGTTAAAACCCCTCACCTATTGGCCAGGACCGCTTTTATTTTTGCTCATCATCTTACCGTGGTCCGTCTTGATTTGGCGCGAAACTGGTGGCGCGTTTTTCACAGATGCCATAGGCGGCGACCTCACCCCAAAACTACAAGGTGCCCATGAAAACCACCCCGGCCCGCCCGGATATTATGTAGGCACAATCTGGCTTGCCTTCTGGCCTGCATGTTTGTTTTTGTTGTCAGGGCTCGTTTTTGCCATTCGCGCGGCAAGGCGCAAAACGGCTGAAAATGTCAATTTTGATACACCTGTCGCCCGTGCGGCGCGGCTTTTATTGTGTTGGGGCATTCCGTTTTTCCTCTTACTGGAAATCGTGCCGACCAAATTACCCCACTATACCCTAATCACATTCCCCGCCTTTGCCCTAATGGCGGGAGCAGCCATTACCACCCTAACTAAGGTCAATGAGTTCACCCTGACCCGGCGCATTGGCGCGGCCTTATTTGCCCTCGTCAGTATTATATTGGCCGCCGGGCTATTGTTCGGTCAGTCTTACTATGGAGACTATCCGACATGGGAATTTGCCGTAATGGGACTTGCGATACTTATAAGCCTAATGGCAGCTTTGTCTTTGTGGAACGGCAAAGCAAAGCGGGCATTTTTTGGGGCACTCTTGACCTCTGCCCTCATCACGATACCAACCTACCAATTCACCTTACCATCCCTAAAACAACTTAATATCAGCGCCATGGTGGAAACCGCGTTTCGCGAAAACGGTATCCAAACCCCTGTGACGGATATGACTGTTTTATCTACGCAGTTCACTGAACCCAGCTTGGTATTCCGCTTGGGCACAGGCATATTACTCGGCAATCCGGACGAGCGGCTCGCGGCACTGGATTTACAAGAAGGCGATATTGTTATTTTAGATCGAGTAAAACCAGAAACGAATGAATATGAAACCAAGTTAGTTGAAAAACTGGCGGGGCAGAGCCAGTGCCTAACCAGCTTGCAAATTGTCAATGGCTTTAACTATGCCAAAGGCGACCCTGTCAAACTGGATATTCTCAGAGTAGATAACTGCGCCGTCCCAGGTTTTATTCCGCCCACTATTCCAACCCCCACTATTCCAACCAAGGCTTCCGAGCCGACAACCACCAAGCCCGACCCATAATCGCCATATACATAAAGGGTATGGATAGCACCAATAAAGTTTTGCTCCACCAATGGGAGGTATAGTCCCAAAAATAGCGCACAAATCCGCGAAATTTATTGCGCTCCACCCGGACAATTCTAGCCTTGGATGTCGAGCCATAATGCATGACTTTGGCTTCAGGCACGAAATATACTTCACCGCCTGCAAGTTTTGCCCGCCTGCAAATATCTATGTCTTCCACATGGAGAAAATAACGCTCATCAAAACCACCGAGCATCTCAAAACTTTCCCGATCCATCATGAGGCAGGCACCGCTAACAATGGGCATTTCAACGGGTTCGTCCGGCACTGGTAAATGCTCTAAATGGATAGATTTGAACCAAGGTAATTTATGCAAAGGCGTGAAACTGACCACAGCAGATAAAGGCGTTAATTCACTACGGCGGGCACCCCTTTGCTCGACCCCGTTGACGGTTTGTAAATTACCGCCAGCTATCCACGGGCGGGTTAACCCATCGCCGCATTCTGCCAATTCCATGGCGGTGCCTTTTTCGATTACTGCATCCGGGTTAAGGAACAAGATATAATCACCCTTACTCAATTGGGCACCATAATTACAGGCACGCCCAAAACCAACATTGCCGTGGCCTTGTACAATCCGTATCCGGCGTTCGCTCTTAGCCAAGGCCCAGAGCCTTTGGCGGGCAGAAACCGTATTGCCATTATCGACGATAATGAGTTCTAGGATATCAGGATCCGCCAATACAGCGGGCACAGCTTCCATCAGGGACGGCCCCGTAAAATAGGATACCATCACCACACTAATGCGTTTTTTAAGGTAGCTAACGGGTAGCGGAACCACATTCGTTGTCATATCGACCTATATCTTTCCGACCCCCAGCGGACTCAATTAAGCAAAATAACCAAAAAGAGTAAAGAGTTATTTACCGTAACGTGTATTAAATGAGAAAATTATGTCGGTTCTTTGATAAAACTAATCGTTGCACCTGCGAATATGATGGCGGCCCACCACCAATCTTGCCAAACCCCATATGACAGGCTTGCCATAACCGCCGTGGCAGCGACAAGCCCGCTTGCTGCAACCATAGCCGGTTTGGGCAGGCCTGAACTGCCCGTTAATCTACGCCCGCCCAAATAAAGGGCAATACAGGCCAGCAGCACACCAACCAGCCCAACTTCAACCCACAAATGCAAACCAGCATTATGGGGATGTAAGGACACCAGCGCCCTGCCCTCAAACCCTCGAATAGTATGCGTTTCCGTAAAAGTACGCACTGCATCAAAACCGTGACCGATGAAAGGGTGTTCAAGTATTTTAGCATATAAAGTCTGCCAATTAGCCACACGTTCTTCCCAAGAAAACGGCAATTTTGCGCGTATATTGGGACTGAGCTGCGTAGCGGTATATGCAAGAAGAGGCGCAAATAACAAAGCGGCTCCGGCCATAATGAACCCACTGCGCAAAGCCAGTTTCGGCTTCACCGTCGCAACACCTATAAACCCTAACCCAAGCACGAGACCAAGTTGCGCTGCACTCGCATTCGCCTTATGACTAGCAAAGCCAATGAGCAACACCATGAACATAGCGGCTATTTTCCCTGCGCCGCCCTTTTGCCACAAATACACCCCGGTCGGCGCAGCCAGCAAAACCAATACGGAAACTGCATGGCCGACATTTTGTATCATATCCGCACTTCGCGTGACCATGGTTTCCCCTTTTGCCAAAGGGTCAACCAACAAGGTTAAACTATAATCCGTCAATAAATCCGTTAAAATTGTGCCAATGAGCATGGCGGTTATACCGACCAAAAGCCACGGAAATATATTGCGCTCATATTTGTGCTGCGCATATATCCCCGCCGCACAGCCCAGATATAAGGGCACCCCCACAACCAATTTTTGGGCATTGTTCAGTGTATTTGTAGATTGATAAGGTGACCATAATGTACTGATAAGTCCCCAGAGTAATAACGCCATAATCGCCCATATGGCTGCGGGGATAAGGGACGGTATATTGCGCGGATGGGGCGGCCTAAAACCCAGCAGAGCAATAAGGCTATATACTGCAAGGATAGCAGCAATCCCCAGCCCGCCCGCATGTGCCATAAGCGGAAACGCCAAAAAGACCAGAAACAACACAAATGTATTTTTTCTGGCAATTATGCCGCGTTTTTGTGCCCCTGGCTTCATTATCTATTCCCGCAAATCTGGCGGCATTGCCTCTTTGGTTAAGCTAGCGACCGCCTCTTCCAACGTCAAAATTTCCTGCCCGCGCTCACCCAGAAAACGCAAAGCTAACTTGTTTTCTTCGGCCTCTTTGCGGCCAACCACGGCGATAACATTGACCTTGGCCAAAGAATGCTCGCGGATTTTATAGTTGATTTTTTCGTTACGCAAATCGGTTTCGACCCGCAAGCCTGCCTTACGCAATGTCTCCGCAGCTTGTTTTGCATATGCGTCTGCATCTGATGTAATGGTCGCCACAACCACTTGCACAGGCGCCAGCCATAACGGAAATCGCCCGGCATAATGTTCAATTAACACACCAAGAAAGCGCTCGAACGATCCGAGAATAGCCCGGTGCAACATGACGGGTCGGTGCTTGGCATCATCAGCACCAATATAGCTGGCGTCGAGCCTGTCGGGCAGATTGAAATCGGCCTGTATCGTCCCGACCTGCCATTCGCGACCAATAGCATCTTTGAGAACAAAGTCTAATTTAGGGCCATAAAACGCGCCGTCGCCCGGATTATATTCAACATCCAAGCCCGTAGCATCCGCCGCAGCCCGAAGGGCCGTCTCGGCCTTGTCCCAAACCTCGTCGGATCCAACCCGCACTTCGGGACGATCCGAGAACCGCACCATAACATCATCAAAACCCAAGTCTTTGTAAACCGATTGTAATAACGCACAGAACGCTTTCACTTCGCCGATGACTTGGTCTTCACGGCAGAAAATATGGCCGTCGTCCTGGGTAAAGGCGCGCACCCGCATCAAACCGTGCAGCGCACCGGACGGCTCATAGCGGTGGCAAGAGCCAAATTCAGCAAGGCGCAAAGGCAGATCGCGGTAAGAGCGCTGGCCGTGGTTAAATACCTGTACATGGCACGGGCAATTCATAGGCTTGAGAGCAAACATTTTATCTTCATCATCCACCTGGGTGATGAACATGTTTTCGCGGTATTTGTCCCAATGCCCCGACGCTTTCCAGAACTTTTGGTCCATCAATTCCGGTGTGCGGATTTCCCTATAGCCTGCCTGGGTTTGGCGGCGGCGCATATAGTCTTGGAGTGTCCGATATAATATCCAGCCCTTTTCGTGCCAAAATGCCTGCCCTTGAGCTTCTTCTTGGAAATGAAACAACGCCATTTCGCGGCCAAGACGGCGGTGATCGCGCTTTTCCGCTTCTTCCAAGCGGTGCAGATAAGCATCGAGGTCTTCTTTGCTCGCCCATGCCGTGCCGTAAATCCGTTGCAATTGCGCGTTTTTGCTATCGCCGCGCCAATAGGCGCCAGCGACTTTCATCAGTTTGAAAGCCTGTCCTATTTTTATCGTGCTGGGCAAATGCGGCCCTCGGCATAAATCCAACCATTCACCTTGGCGGTAAATAGTAATGGTTTCGTCTTCGGGCAGGTCGGATATCAATTCCGCTTTATAGGTTTCGCCTTTGTCGGTGAAATATTTAATGGCGTCATTGCGATTCCAAACTTCCCGCTCGAACGGTTTGTTTTGCTGGATGATGAATTTCATCTTTTTTTCTATGGCGGCAAAGTCGTCCTCAGAGAACGGCTTGTCGCTGGCAAAATCATAGTAGAAGCCGTCTTCGATATTCGGGCCAATGGTCACTTGGGTGCCAGGGAATAATTCCTGCACGGCTTCGGCCATCACATGGGCGCAATCGTGGCGAATAAGCTCTAAGCCTTCAGGGTCCTTGGCCGTCACCAGTTCCAGCACCGTATCGCCTTCAAGCGGGCGGGTCGCATCCCATAATTCGCCGTTGACCTTGGCCGCTAACACTTTTTTAGCCAATGACTTAGACAAAGCCTTAGCCACACCCATTGCGGATATACCGTCGTCAAATTCGCGCGTCGCCCCGTCCGGAAATGTTACAGTTAACATAGTTATTCTCAGTCTTTTTTTGTGTCTTTTATATGGTCGCAATCCTGCGCGCCACACCGTTCAGTCCAAGCCCAATCACCATATCGCCAAGGTGCCCAGAACGCCTGTTTATGTACAGACTTGGGAACAGGGTCAAGCCCCGATGACCCCCAAGGATGACAGCGCAAAAGCCGCGATAAAGTCAACCAAAAGCCGCGCCAGACCCCATGGGTGCGAAACGCTTCAATAGAATAATTCGCACAGCCCGGCTGATGCCGACACCGCACCCCCAGCGCAAACAGGATAGGCGAGAGCGTAAACTTGTAAATTTTTAGCAAGCCAATCGCGAGATATATGAACGGGTTTTTCATCTCGCATCCATAATCGCGGCCAATACGGCTTCGAATGGGAGCAGTGTCGATGTGTGCCGCGCCGGGTAATTGGCTACATCTGCGAGTAAGGAGAGTTTAGCAAACCGTCCGCCCGGTGCTTCCGCACTGTCTTTCAACATGGCTCGCAAACCATCTCGCGCTTCTTGCAATTCAACGGTACTTGCGCCGATAACCACCTCCGCCATAATCGCCGCAGACGCCTGCCCCAGCGCACAGGCCTGCAAACGGACGGCAAAATCTGTGACCACATCATCCTCAAGGCAAATATCCACCTCAACCCAAGACCCACAAAGTTTGGAAACTTTACGCGCAGTGCCGTAAGGCGCGTCCAACTTCCCCACACGGGAGATATTAGCCGCCAAAGAAAGCACATCCGTATTATATAAACCGTCAATCATAATGGGTGTTTACGCGCGAGACGTAAAGAGTGCAAATGGTGTTTACGGTGCCACCTTCCTTTATCCACCTTATATAATAGATATCAACTGGCGTTTGGAAACCAATGGCAATATCCCCAAAATCCGCTCACCCCTGTGCATACAGGGGTCTATCTATGAACTATCGAGCTAAACCGCATACCCTGCGATAGATACCGGCATG
>JALSHM010000396.1 GCA_026982235.1 Robiginitomaculum sp.
GGCCTTTTACGGCGCGTGTGTCTGTGCCAACTAAAACTGATGTGCAATCTGCGACACCTGTCGGACAATCACCAACCCGGCCACCAAATCCGCGCCGATAGCGGTCTCGCTGGGCGCGGGCGCGCAGGCCGGCACCGTATTCTAGTCCGCCCTCTGTGATAGCGCTGACCTCAAGGCGGGCATCCAGATCGACAATACTTTCCGCCGTCACATCCGCGTCATTCCTATCTAGGGCGGCAATGCCGACTTTGGCATGGCCGGAAAATACGGTTTGCAGTCCCCCGCCAAGCTTCTGTAGCCATGATGGTTTGGAACTACCGCGTAAGCCAGGGGCGGATTGGGGTGCGCTGGCATAACGAGGCGGTTGAGCTGTGCCGTAATTTTGGACGTATGCAGGCGCTTGTTGTTGCTGTGCATTATAGCCGGGAATGCCAGCGGTAGCGGATGGATAGCCAGGTACCGTTCCTTGATAGCCATTTTGCGCCCATGCAGGGATTTGACCGGGCTTTTGCCCAAAGGGAGATTTTGTTGGTTGATTTTGTTGGCGCGTTTCTTGATAAGTTTTGTTGGCCCATGCTGGCACCTGAACAGACGCAGCGGTTTGCGGGCTTTGCACTTGCGGCGCGCGCACTTGCGGTCTTTGAATGTTTGGTGATTGTGTAGCGGGTTTCTTGCCGGGATAATAAGCGCCGCCTGCCAAGGTATTCCCGTAACTGGCATTTGGTTTTCGGTATTGTGACTGCACTTGTGAGGGCACATATACAGACGGTTTGGTCTGGATTTGCGTCCGAAATTGAGATTGTGCAGGCGATCGCGTAGGGGTGGCTGATTGAGATGCAGGCTGAGCGGGCTTTTCCCACGCTTTAGGTTTTTTATTGGCGAATGGAGAGTTGGACGCAGGTCCAGCGACCGCCACAAGCGATATAGCCGCTAGTACCAATCCTGTACTCAAAAGTCCCATAAATTTAACGGACGCCATAACCAAACCCTTAACAAAGAATAAACAAGTTCGGTATGCAAATTTATAGCTAACAAAAGGTTAACGAGTGCGGGTTTATAGGCGCGATCTTACTGCTATATTCCGATAAAAATGTTACGTTAGACGATCTATGGTGGGGGCGGCGGGACAAATAATCGCGCGATTGAAATCAATCTCGGTTTTCGAAGAAAATGCTCATATCAAACTTGGTTTAATAAAAATATTTTCAATCACCTCATGTGGATTGGCTATACCTAAATATCCAAATGACCTTCAAACTCCAGCTCTACTGGGCCGGTCATGATGACGTGGTTGTCGGTTTCTCGCCATTCAATATGCAGCGTACCGCCGTCCATTATTATGTTGGCATTACGGCCTGCGCGGTTTTGGCGGTTTGCGGCAACCAAGGCGGCGCAAGCACCTGTGCCACAGGCTTTGGTAATGCCGACCCCGCGCTCCCATACGCGGAGGCGAATTTCATTACGTGCGCGCATTTCGGCAAAACCCACATTGCACTGCTGCGGGAACAAGGGGTGATATTCGATCATGGGGCCGATTTTATCCACCGCTATGGCGTCCGCATTATCTACAAAAAATACGCAATGGGGATTGCCCATATTAACCGCGCCAGGCCGGGCTAGTATCGGCGCATCTATGGGGCCGACTTTGACGTCGATGACATGTGTGTCCATATATTCCTTGAGCGGGATTTGCGCCCATTCGAGCTTGGGTGCGCCCATATCTACGGCCACGGAAAATTCGCCCATACGCTTGGTGGCGAGCAGTCCGGCATTGGTCTCCAGCACAATATCGTCCTGTCCGGTCTCGTTCATGACCAGCCAGGGAATACAGCGCGACGCATTCCCGCATGCATCAACTTCACCACCGTCCGCATTCCAGATTTCCATAAATACATGGGCGGCATCTGATTTAGTTTCTCGCATGACAATGATTTGATCCGCGCCCAATGCTCCCATAACCCCACCCTTGGTGGCGGTAGTTTTGGCTAGATCCGCCGTCATAGAAAACCCAGGGCGCCCGCGCGCATCAAACACTCCAAACCGATTGCCCGCACCATTTAGAATCCAAAACTTCATAGGTAGGATATAGGCGGCGGGTTCAGATTGGGCAAGTGGCTATGAACGGCGATGGTTCACGATTATGCGCGGACGGCGATAAAACTGCTATTGCTGATGGGATGTTGGAAATTGCGCCGGATGTGGTTTTGATATGATGGACTTCGCGGAGTATTACGACTTTATTTAAGGCCAGTGCCGGGCAGGTGCATTTCTATAGTTTCAAGGTCAAAACACTACTTGACCTTGGGGTATAAGGTGGTTTATGTCCCGCATTCCTAATTTTATGGGGCGGCGTGGCCGTACCCGCAGATATGATTTATTACTAAAGGACTTTGTCATGGCACGTCGTTGCGATCTTATGGGTACAGGCCCAATGAGCGGAAATAATGTTTCTCACTCGAAAGTGCGGACCAGACGCCGTTTTGAGCCAAATTTGTGCAATGTCACATTGGCATCTGATATTTTGGGTCAAAAATTTAAAATGCGCGTCACTGCCGCGTCCTTGCGCACGGTTGATTTCAAAGGCGGTCTTGACGGCTTTTTGATGAATACCAAAAATGCTAAATTGACCGACAAAGCCAAAAAAATCAAACGCGCTTTGATTAAAAAAGCCGCAGAAGTTGAAACTGAAGCGGCTTAGGCTAAACTTACGCCGCCGAACTAAGGCGGGTCTGTTATTTGCATTTGTCTTATTTCTGGGATGGCTCGCGGATCGTTTTGTCGCTCCGCGCCATTTGCTGTGGAAGCCTCTGGATATGGAGGCACCGATTGGCTTCGCCACTGGCACTAAAATCACACTTATTGCCCTAGGGCCAAGTTCTACCTGTATGAGTAAATTGGACGAAGCGCGGCATTTGAGTTATGCGCAGGCCGCGCCCAAAAAGGATGGTGGAAAATGTGGCTGGAATATTGCGGCCACCATGACTAAAGCCTCTAACACCTCATTTCGCCCCAAACAGGTCACAGGGCAATGCCCGCTCATGCTAGCGTCTTATATCTGGCTCAAGCAAGTGGACAAAGACGCCCGCAAATATCTTGGGAGTGGCCTGAAAAAAGTGCACCATGCAGGCACTTATTCGTGTCGACGCCAGCGGGGCAACAATTCCGGAGCTTGGTCGGAACATGCCTTCGCTAATGCATGGGATGTGACCGGGTTCGAGCTTGAAGACGGGCGGGTCATCTCCGTTCTTAAGCATTGGCATAGCGACGGGAGCAAAGAGGGCCGCGCCAAAGCCAAGTTTTTGATAAAGTCCCGTAGCTCGGCCTGTCGCTTGTTCCGGGTGGTGCTGTCACCAGACTATAATGCCGCCCACAAAGACCATTTTCACCTTGATCAAGGGCCAAGCTTGTCCTGTCGGTAAACCTGTATATAGTGCCCATATAAGTTGTTGAGGGAAGAGTATGCACATAATCGGAATTATTATCGCCATTGCTACCGCAATTTTTTGGGTAAGCCGTGCTGCACGTGGTGCGAGAGATGTTGCCGATGCTGCTAATACCTTGCGCAATATGCCGCGCCGTATGCACTTTAAAAATGAGGCTGGCAAACGTGGTTTGGATTTGATTGATACCCCTATGGAAGCCGCGACCATTCTTATGGTTAGTATTGCCAAGCTGTCCGATTATGCGGCAGCGCATGACGGTTTGCTTAGCGGTTCTTCGACCAGCCGCATTATCACAACCCTGAAATCCTATATGAGAATCTCTGCGGTTGAAGCGGACGAGCTTTTAACGCAAATGCGCTGGACGGTAAAAGATTTGACCCAGCCCGATACGGCACTCGCGCCCATGACCAATATTTTATCCGGGGCGATCAACCGCGCCGAAGCCGATGACCTCTCGGACATGCTGCGCAAAATATCCCATGCTGACGGCGACCCAAACCCCGAACAACGCGCCTTTATTGCGCGGGTGCGTGAGCGCTTGGGCTTGGAGGTTTAGAGCATTTCAAAGCTCGTGAAAAACAGGGGTGGGAATCTTCCTAATCACTTTTAGGCGAGATCATATCCAATAGGCCTCGGGCGGAATTTTGGTCGAATTTGAAGCGGAATTTTAGGTAGGCACCTTGTTGGCTATATTCTGCCGCCGTGAAATCACGTTCTTTAAAGCCAACCACATTATAACCAAGGCTTATCCATACATTATCCACTGGCGAAATGCCGATGGATGGACCATAAGCATAACTAAGTGTGTCGGATCCTTGTCCGTAGAGTAGGGAGCCATGTAGGCCAAGGTCGATTCGCTCGGTAATATCAAAACGGGTTTCCCCACCCAATAGATGGGTAAAGCCGCTAGTGCTTAGGCCATTGAAATCCGTTTTTACGTATTTAACACCGTAATTTCCAGCCAATTGCCAACGCTCATTTATCATTGTATTAGCGGTGAAATTATTGACTAATTTAGTTTTGTTGAGACCTGTTGGGCTGTTTTCTGTGCTTACATCAAAGCGGTTTAAGAATACCAAGTCATCATTGCTACGGGGACGCCACGCAGTACCGATGCGTCCATCAATTCGTGATGAGCGACCGGAGGGGGCTAGCGTTCCAATTGTGTCTTGGTTTCTAAAATTGGCTCTGACTGCGCCTGCAAAAGATAGGGTTTCCGACACTTCCCGTGCAGCGGCAAAGCTAGCCGTGACGGATTCTGAGTTAGTCGCGTCACGAACCTCTAGGCGGGCTGACACGCTGGTGTTTTCAGTGCGATAACCAAGCCCGAGATAGCCTGCTAAATAAGCTTCATTGGTTTCCAAAGCAGACACGGCGATATCGGGAGCAACTTGTTCTACTGTACTGTTATCGCCAAATATACGGCGATTAGTGAGTCCAAAAGATGTGCTCCATTTTTCATTAATTTGAAATTGCTGGTCGAGACCTATTGTGGCTCCTATGCGTCTGCCGCTATCTGAGGTAATCATATCAGAACCAGCCGAGATTTCCGTGCCGGCCCAAGGTGCGTAGCTAACGCCGATAGATGTGTTTTGACCCGCACCCCTAGCGCCGCCAAGTATGTCGTGGGTAACGCGGACGCTAGCTTTATCGGTGATGGTTTTTTCTACGGACAAGCGAGTGCGCTCAGGGAAATCCTGTACGTCATCTTTACCGCCCAAAGGTTGTTCGCGGCTGGCTTGGATTGTAACGCCATGCTTAGGGATAGAGTAGCGCAGACTGGCTAATGCCAATACCGATTGTTTGCTCGTGCCAATGGCGGAGGCGTCTTTGACAGCCCGCAGACCTAGGGATGCGCTCAACTTTTCCCCGTCCTGGTTGATGGTAACTTCTGACAAGGTTCGTTTGCTACCAGTACCGAGATTTTCTTCTCTATACAGGCTCGCCGCGATATTACGTGAGCCGCGACGCCCGGTAACTAGGTCTTCAAACTCGTTGAATTTATAGTCTACATTCAGGCCGTAGCGGCGGATATCGCTGGTCGCGGTACTACGTTGGCGAAGACCAAATCCGGCCTGTTCAGATCGCACATACATGCCTGCCGTAAATTTTTCACTGGTGTGATTGATTTCGGCCAAATAGGCATTAGCGGATATATAATCTGCACTAGAGGTCTGACGGGCTCTGCTGAATGCATATTCACCCCGGAACTCTGTGCCCGAACCTAGCTTTGCGATAATTTCCGCCCCGGCCATGTCGGATTTACCGCCTGCATTATTACCATTACCGCCTTCGTGAACAAAGGTTGATCCGATTTGTACGCGCCCGCCCATGATTTGTTTTTGTATACGACCACCATATGACAAATTGCGCTCGGCATCATTGGCAGTTTCGTAGTCCACCACAATAACATTAGGGTTAAACCCGCTGTCCGACACATTTACGGGTGCGCGGAAAACAATCTCGCCCGTTAGGTAATCAATAGTATAGTCAAGATGGCGGATTAGGCGGCGGCTCTCTAGAATAACATCTGTCCGCACGCGGTCACGGGTCTCGATAATGATAGTCTCTGAATTTGCCAAGAGTGAGCGGTTGGAGAGTTGATAAGGCCCACTGGTTCCGTCTGCTGCCAATTCGTCTTTGGCGAAGCCTTGATTGGTCTCTGCGCCGTACCCGATTGCTTGGAAGCTCTCGCCGAGATATTCAGATTTGATCCCGGAGAGGTGACGGTTATAGCGCGTTAATTTACCTTCTGTGATATTAGTATCAAAATCACCGAACATTGCATAGAAGCTTTTCTTCTCTAGCTTTACGTAAACCGGGTAACGGCTAGCAGCTTCATACTCATTATAAGAACGGTCACCATAAAGCGTATAATAAGCATTGGGGTCAATTTCGGTTCTAAAGTCGCCGTCGCGATTGCCCCGGCGTTTGTCTGTGTCAACGGCTAAGGTTAAAAGCCAATCGCCCTTGATCAGGCCTTTGGCAAAAAATGCAACACGGCCATCCGTCACCAAATCATCAGCTGCACCTGCAGCCAAGGCTACGGATTTATTTTTAAGGCTGTTGTAAGCGGCACTGCCTTCGGCTAGGCCAACGATAATCCAGTCGCGCTTCTCAGGCTCCAAATACATATATTGTTCAAGTTTGCGGCCATTATCCAGTGTGACTGCAATGGTAATTTTACCGGTTTTTAAAGTTGGCTCAAGTTCAATACGGGCTATGCCATCGGCACCTACGACAATGTTGGCGCGCGCGGAATTTGGCGATACGAGTTCTTCTTCGCCCTCCAGCCGGGATTTATTGGCTAATCTATAAGGTGCCAGAATATCGATTTGCGCGATACGTCCTGCATGTACCGGACGACCAGCTTCGTCCTCTAGGCGTACAGCCACTATAGGAGATGTGCGGCCATCTGCTATCAATATGGACTGATCGGGCAGGGCGCTTGCGCGGGCAATGTTTTTGACAAAATGAATGCTACGGCTCAGAGTTTTAACAATTGCGCCGGATTTGTCTTTGGCTATTGCCTCAAATTTATTGTCTCCTGCCAAAATATCTACCCCGCGCCAACGGCTCATCATGACGGTGCGGGTTTTGTTGCTATCGCGCGCTTCAAAATTTTCTTGTGGTACTTTATGGCCATTGAGCATTAACGTGATTTTTAGATCAGGCGCATGTTTAATACCTATATTGACGGATGGGGTTGAGGGTGTACGGGTCGGGCTTGGGTAGACCCAATCCAATTCTGCCGTTTGACCATTCAACCATTCCGTATCGAAGCGCCTGTATTCAGTGCGATCGTTAAATTCCTCTATGATTTTTTCTTCAACAAAATCGCCGTTGCGCTTCAAGAAGAAATTCGCCCGCCACAATCCGCCGCCTTTAACTTCGATGAATTGTGATATAGCGCGACCAGCAAAACGTGAGCTTTCTTCGCAGACCATAATTTCATAGCCTTTGGGCAGGGTTTCTTCGTCGATTTGTACTACATGCGTGCCTTTTTTTAGGCCTTCAAAACTGTATAAGCCATCTTTGTCAGTAATGGCATAGGCACCAGTTTCCATATAAAGGCGGACACCTGCGACGCCTGTACCATCGTCTATATTGCGCGCCCAATCTTCGTCACCGTCACACGCATATTCGCCGACCCGGCCAATAAGTGTGCTGGTCGAGCGCAGCAAGTCTTCACGTAAGGTAATGCTGGCGCGGGCAATATTGGAAATATTATTACCATTACCGTCGCGGGCAACCACGGAGTTTACTGCCTCACCGAGACGGGCGCCGGCACCAATTTCCAAGATATAGCTCAGGGAAAATGTTTCGCCGCGCCGTAAAATTCCCGGGCGGTAAGTGAGTTCCTTGCCGTTCGCAGAAATTCTTGGATCAGTGGTTTTTTGCTTATTTAGTGCGCTAGAGCCATCTACATATTTGAACCCGTTCGGTATTGTATCCACCAAGACCACCGGGGCAGCTGCCTGGCCTCGATTTTCAATCGTAACAGTATAGGGTATGAAGTCGCCAACATCTCCTGTGCGAATCTCGGATGTTTTGGTGATGACAAAGTCGGTTTCGGCATCCAGCGGAATATCAAAATTCAATGGTCCTGAGCTGCCGAGAGTAAAATTGCGTCCGTAAGAAGCATCGGCTTCAATAGCAAATGGCGCATTTGTTAAACTGGAGAAGTCTGCAGCAGATAAAGAAGATGCGAAGCTATAGCCCTCTGGAGGTTCAACACGGATAAAATATTCACCCAAGGGGGCAAGGGGAAACCGGAATTCGCCGGGGCGAATGTCGTAAACCAGCCCGCTTGCATCAGTGGTGGCCTGCCCGGATATAACACTATTCGGATATTCAGAAACGCCGTCAATTCCGAATACAGTAGCGGGCTGCCCAGTTGCTGCGTTTATCAGTGTTACGCGCGCCCCATCTATATAATCACCCGTAATGCCGCTGAACACCCGACCGTAAGGATCAACCAAGGCCGTATCTACGGAAACTTCTGTTGCGTCAAAATTGTCCACATAGGTTGCCGTCAACGTCGTGCCTTGAGGTGTGGTTAAAACCGCATCATTGATAGATGTCTGGTCGCGGGAGGAGGGCACCCAGGCCCAAAACTCACCAGTATCAACGCCGGATTCGTATAAGCGTAGGTGAATTTCGTCGCCGTCCGCAGTTGTGATTGTAATGTTAAGGGTTTCTATTCTATTGGGGTCGCCATTTTGTCCAATATCCCGCACACGGACAAACATAAGTTCACCTGAAAAATATGTGCTTGCGGGTATGAGGGCGGTAGGTGCGCTAATGTCCAAAGGAACGCCAGCAGTGCGCTCCGGTGCGGGCATAGCCTGGAATGAACCAGAGCCGTCGCCAGCAGGTGAATAGTCGGCACCGTTAAGTTGAACATTTATGGCGTCCGGCGCATTGGGAGAATATCTGAAGAATTCGATGGTGGATTCGGTGCGTACTGCTTCAATGACAAAACTTGCTGGATTGGTAAGCACAGTCGTCTTCCCCCCGCTCGGCTCATCATAGCTGACGGAAGCGATATTGGTAACTGTCTGCCCAAGAGTTGCTGCTTGTGAAATATGACCGTTTAACAAGGTCACCATAAAAGCAATTACTACTGAACATCTCACCCACAATAAGATATATTTGTTCACCATTCTTGTCCCACACTTCACCCGTGTCACCAAACTGGTAGTTTGGTGCCGAATTTATTTGAAATGTTTTCTAGAGTTTATAAGTCTGCGGCAAATATTTGCCGCAGACTAGATTATTTACGTGCCGCTACTGTACGATAGCGCGGATAGTAATTGTTCCCACTGCGCCAGCGGTTAAGGTCGCACCGGTCAGACTAACTGTACATGCGCCACCATTACAAAGAGTGTTGGTCGCGGGTTGTGCAAAAGCACCGCCCGTAAAGCCGCTTGGAGCCGCATTGATAAATTCAAGCTCATCTGGCAGTACATCTGAAATATCGATGCTCGTCGCAGAAGCAGTTGCCCCTGTATTGGTTGTCGTAATTACATATTCAACACATGCGCCTGGAACAGAATATTGGTCACCCGCACCTGGTGTTCCCGGAATAGTCGTACAACCGGAGCCGTCTTGTGTAAACACACTAACAGCTTTGGTAGCTGTTAAGTCGGCAGAAGCTACGATAAATGTACCTGTCGCAGAATGGTCACCAGCATTGGCAACTTCGTTAGCGGTACCGCTACCGTCTGCCAATACGTTTTCAGCAGCGCCTGTAAGCGTATTGCCACCAGTGTCAGCAACAACAGGTGTACCTGGCGAAGCGCCAGTTGTTGGCTGAAGTGTATCAGATATGAGTGAAATGCCTGATGTTTCTGTGTCAACTTGAACGGCTGGAATGTCCCCGTCAACAACCACACAAATAACGGCATCAGCAGGCAAGTCAGCCGAAGCATTGCCGCTTCCCGGCACATAAGGGGTCATAGTGCCCGCCAAATCTGTAGCATCACAGACACCGCCTGTTCCGTTATCAATAATATAATTGATATTTAGACCAGTTGTATCAAAGTCGTCACCGGCTTCGTTGACCAATGCAAAGCTATATGCTTGTGTATCATTGCCGTTATTTGTTACGGTAAATACCAATTCTTGATTTGTGGCGCCTGGCGCAACTGTCGTGTCACCACTACTGGCAACAGTCAAATCAATCAAACGGTCAACGGTAAATTCCGTCGGTGTTGCAGTATTGTCAATTGTTGGCTGTGCCGTACCTGATACCTGATAATCCAGAGTAAAAGTATTTTGTACATTTGTACCAGCTGCCGTGCCGCCTGCAAAGGCGCTTGATGCTGCAAAAAGAGTGATTGCAGAAGTCCCAAGCAATCCTCTTGTTAATAGTCCTAATTTAGTCATAACCCACTTTCCTTTTTTATTAGTGATGGGGTGTATTTAAGGAAAAATGGTTAATGTCCCTCTTAAGGGCATGGTAAAAATATGATTAAATCACAGAAAATATGATATTTTTGCTTTTATATATAAGAAAGTACTAATGTGTGGACACGCGATTAGGCGGGTCTTGCCCGTGGCCTGATCGTTGATAATAAAACCATCACCAACTATCTTGACCTGCTTCTGGTTAGGTGCTTACAGCCTTGGCGCCAAAATGTTGGCAAGGACTAAGTAATCTTTTTGAAAGATTACGGTATGTGACTAAAGGCACCGGCATCATATGCTGCACCTTGGGGGCGCTGCGTGCCATTTCTGTCGGTGAGGGTGGTAAGCCCCAGATCATTATAGAGGTCGTTCAATAGCGGCTGGGCGTTGATATAGCTTGCAGGAACCACATCAATCACTTCAGAGACATTATTGATTGCGAAATCATAAATAGCCTTGTCGATAAAGTTCGGGGCCACATCTTCTGCGCTGTTTTGGGCAAATTGGCTAAAGGCGGCCTGAAAAGCCCCAAGACCATTGTAAATATTTGGTGTGCTGCCACCACTTGCGAAAGTGCCTGATGCGTCCGTATAGTAATTATAATCAAGACTATCGATAACGCTGGTCGAGGATTGTAGGCGCAGTTGATAAAGGCTTGCTCTATCTATGATATTGGCGGCTATATAACGTTGCAAAGCGCCACCGCTGCCAAAGTGGAAGATGCCCCTTTCAGAATCAGAAAAAGTGTTGAAATAGGCAAAGCGGGAACCTCCGCCACCGCCAAAATTCAAACCATCAGCAGCCGGTGAAAAGAAAGAAATATTGCCGATAAAATAAACCCGCCCGCCAATATTGCTGGAGGCAAAATTGGCGCCAGCACTATCCCAGGATCGGTTATTGAGGAAATAGACGAAATTCTGCTGCACGCCCTCATCATTGACATAGAAATTTTGTGAATTTCCGCCGCTATTGCCATATGCAACGCGGCGTAAGTCCCAGCAATCGGATTCGCTGACAATAACGCGATTGAAATCTTTTATATCAATGCAGTTCTCGCCTTCGCTATGGGATACCATGCGCCCCACATAAACATTGGCTGTTGTATTATTATTGGTTAATTGCACGCAATCGCCGGCATTTTCGTCACACCGAAAGTCCAATAACCAAAAGCCGTTTTGACTGGAGCCAACAAAAGCATGGACATCGCGTTCCTCTGAAAGGCCTGCA